>NZ_JAERRA010000006.1 GCF_016735685.1 Piscinibacter lacus | reverse complement strand
CGACACCGCCAACGGCGTGGGCGGCAGCCAGCCCTGGACCTACACCCTGGACAACACCCGGGCTCAGGAACTCGCCGAGGGCCAGACCGTCACCGAGACCTTCAGCATCTCCGTGAGCGACGGCCAGGGATCCACCCCGTCGCAGACGGTGACGATCACCATCACCGGCACCAACGACGACGTCGTGATCACCAGCGCCACCCAGGCCGGCACGGTGACCGAAGACGCCGACCTCAGCGCCAGCCCCAGCGACAGCCTGGTGGCCAGCGGTGCGGTGACCTTCAGCGACGTGGACTTGGCCGATACCCACAGCGCCACCTTCACCGGCACCGCGGTCTACGGCAGCTTCACGCTCGGCATGCTCACCGACACCGCCAACGGCGTGGGCGGCAGCCAGCCCTGGACCTACACCCTGGACAACACCCGGGCGCAGGAACTCGCCGAGGGCCAGACCGTCACCGAGACCTTCAGCATCTCCGTGAGCGACGGCCAGGGATCCACCCTGTCGCAGACGGTGACGATCACCATCACCGGCACCAACGACGATCCCATCGTCACCACCTTCAGCGACGGTGCGGTGACCGAAGACGCAACCGATCCGAGCCTGACGACGACGGTATCGGTGGACTTCAGCGACATCGACACCCGCGATGTCCTGAGCTACAGCCAGACCAAGACCAGCGGCTCCCTGGGCGGCACGCTCACCCTGCTCAGCAGCGACGACAGCGGCACCACCGGCACCGCCGGCTCGGTGAGCTACACCTACAGCGTGGCCAACAGCGCCGCGCAGTATCTGGCCGTGGGCGAAACGGCCTCCGAGACCTTCACGATCACCGCCGACGACGGCAACGGCGGCATGGCCAGCCAGGTGGTGACCGTGACTGTGACGGGCACCAACGATCAGCCCACCGTCACGGCTTTCAGCGACGGTGCGGTGACCGAAGACGCCACTTCGCCCGAGCTGAGCACCACGGTCTCGGCGAACTTCAGCGACATCGACACCCGCGATGTCCTGAGCTACAGCCAGACCAAGACCAGCGGCTCCCTGGGTGGCACGCTCAGCCTGCTCAGCAGCGACGACAGCGGCACCACCGGCACCGCCGGCTCGGTGAGCTACACCTACAGCGTGGCCAACAGCGCCACGCAGTTCTTGGCCGCCGGCCAAACCGCCACTGAAACCTTCACGATCACCGCCAATGACGGCAACGGCGGCATGGCCAGCCAGGTGGTGACCGCGACTGTGACGGGCACCAACGACGAAGTCGTCCTCACCAGCGCCACCCAGGCCGGTACGGTGACC
>NZ_JAERRA010000005.1 GCF_016735685.1 Piscinibacter lacus | reverse complement strand
CGCGGCGCAGCATCGCCAGACAACCGGCGGCGCCGTGCCGGCGCCGCAGAAAACCCAGGAGTAATCTCCTTCAACCAAGCGGATTCCTCACAAAGCCTGGTACGGGTGCTGGGGGCAGGTCAAGCGCTTCAAGTTATGCTCGTCAAGCGGATCTGAATCGAGGTCAGGAGGAGCAGCAGCGGCAGGCAAGCGGGCGGATCCAGGTGGCATGTGGCACGGCTTTGTCCTGTTCGGGACCAAGCAGACACCTGCAGGCCACCGGCGGCCTGCACAGGGCCACTAGCAAGACCCGTGCGCCGGCCCGCCCGGCGCCAGGCTCAACTCACCAGTTCGGGCAGGCGGGCAGCGTAGGCCTTCACGAACTCTTCCATGGTCTGCGTCGGATTGCGCCGCAGCAGGTCCTGGATGATGCGGATCGAATCGATGCCACGCTGCGCGTCGTCGTCGACGAGCAGGTCGGGCGACAGGCCGTGTTCCTTGGCCAGGCGGCGACGTTCCTTGGCCATCGCGGCTTCCATCGCGTCGACGTTGATGGACAGGAACTGATCGACCAGTTCCTTGTCCAGCGGCGCCTGGGACGAGGGCAGCAGGCCGCCCGTGCCCGGGTTCATCAGCAGCGTGGCGCCCGGCTGGGCCTTGCGCTTGATGACCTGGGTCTTGACCACGTCCTCCGGCGGGAAGGCGGCGCCGGCATCAAAGGGCCGGACCATGGTTTGACCTGACGAGTCATCGAGCATCAGGTTTTCCCACTTGATGTCGAACTGCGCCATGGCCAGGTTGCACAGCAGGGCCTTCTGCAACTGCTTGGGCGGGACCTGGGAAGCCTTGACCCCGAACTCCTGCTTGATGCGCTGGTAGTCCTCCGGGGTGATGGCGTCGTCCTGCATCTTCTTCATCAGGGCTTCACCGTCCAGCACCTCGCCCTTCAGGCCTTCCACCAGGGCGCCCTTGCCGTCGTTGATCGTCGCCATGTTCACCCGGGGGAAACCGAAGTCCAGGCCGGTTTGCTCGCGGATCGTCTCGCTGACCACACTGGCCATCACCTCACGCACCGCACCACTGCCCTTGGGCATGCCGGTCTGGTCGGATTCGCCGCTGATCGACTTGAAGGCATAGGCCACCTTGCCCTCGACGTCTTGAAGCAGGATCACGTCGGAGGTGCCGCCCGACGGCCGCTTGGCGCCGAAATTCTGGCCCATGGCCAAGGCATGCTCGAGCGTGGCCTTCTCGCGCACCGACTTGTCGGGTGAATCCAGGTCAGGCCCGTACTTGGCATTCAGCAGGTCCTGCTGCCGCACCTGCGCCTGGCGCAACAGGGCCTTGGCGCCTTCGATCTTGCGCTTCTCGATGGCGTCCTTGTAGACGCGCGGCGTGCCGTCGGTGGGGTCGGGTCGCTTGTCGAGGTAGGCCTTGGTGTTCTTGACCAGCGCATCGACCATCAGCAGTTCCTTGGCGGGCGTGTCGACCTTCTTGTCGTGCACCTTCTTGGCCAGGTCGATGATCTTGCCGAAGTCGCCCACGCCCTTGAGGCCGCCGCGATCGACGTTCTTCTTCAACTGCTCCAGGTTGGTCAGGCTGAAGTCCTGCTTCAGCGAGGACTTGTTGGTCGGCGGCGGCACGCGGGGGGCCGGCGTGCGCGGCCGCGGCGGCGGGCGCAAGGGCACGTCGTCGTCCTTGCTGTCGTCTTCGCTGCCTTCGGATTCGAGGTCCTGGACCTGGCGCTTCTCGAACTTCTCCACCTCGCGCTGCAGGCGCCGGCCCATCACGCCAGTGATCGGCGGCAGATCGTCGCTTTCCGATTCCAGGTCGTCCTTCTCCTTGTCCTCGTCGGGCAGGCGCTGCCGGAATTTCTTCTCCTCTTCGGCGATCTTGCGCTGCATGCCCTTGGAGACCGGCTGAGGTGGCGGCTTGCGGATGATGTTGAGCAGGCGTACCTGGTTGGGCGCCTTGGGCTTGACCTCGCCCTTGACGGGGCGCGGATTGGACTTGCCGGTGTCTGCCATGGGGTTGCCGTCCGATCGGGGTCTGGGTTGAAGGGGGGCGACGACTCAGGCGCGCAGTCGCTTGCCGACCGTGGTCAGGCAGGCATTGAGCGAGGAGACGATGGCCACGTCGACGAAGCCGTTGTCGTCGATGGCCTGCAACATGTCGTCGGTGCGGATGTAGTCCAGGTACTCGTCGATGATCTCGCGGGCCTCGTCCTGGCGGGCGCGGCGCTCGTCCTCGAGCGTGGCGTTCAGGGCCTCGTCGAGCTTGTCGATCAGGCGTTCGTCCAGGAAATCGAGCACCTGGTAGATCACCTGGGTGTTGGCGGCGATGGTCTCGTAGTCGGGTTCGTCGCGGCTCTGGTCCTTCACCGCCAGCTCCAGCTTGCGAAGTTCGGCCTGGACCAGTTTGCGGGTCTTGTCCCAGGCCAGGCGGCTCTGGGTGAACACCACGGTGGGCGCGGTCGCGGCCTTGGGCGGCGGGGCCGCCGGGCCCAGGCGGGCCTCGGCCTGATCGAGCAGGGCGTTGGCCTTGGCAAAGTCCTGCTTGCGCGCGAACACGCCGGCTTCGCTGACCAGCAGCTTGGCGTCCTGGCCGCCTGGCTGCCCGGCGGCCGCCTGCACCCGCGGCAGCAGGGCCTTCAGCCGCGCATTGAACCGCGCGGCTGCATCGGCCGCTGGGGCGGCGGCCTGGCCGGGTGCGGTGGTGCCGCCCGTCGCATTCGGGTCGGCGGTGTCCTCGGCCTCTTCCTCGAACACCGTGCCGTCGGCATTCCACAGCACGATCTTGGTGACGCGGAAGCCGCAGGCCTTGACCGGCTCCCGCAGCTTCTTGACCAGCCCGCCCAGCGGCTTGTCGAGCTGCAGCATCATCTGGGTGCCGTCCATCCAGGTGGTGCCATAGGCGCCGGTCTTGACGCCCGTCTCCTTCTGCAGCTTGGCAAACAGCGACCGGCCGGCCTGCTTGGGGCTGAGCACCAGCACGCCGGGCGCCTTGTCGCTCTTGTCGACGAAGGCGAACTGCACATTGCGGTCGTTGTCCTTCTTGCACAGGTTGAGCTGCTGCAGCAGGCGCTTGGGCTCCATCCAGGCCGGGCCGTCCTCGTCGTCGTCCTCGTCACCGCTGGGCAGGCCGCCGCGAGCCTTGTCGGCCAGCCGCTTGAGCTCGTCGGCGCCGTCGTCGATGGCGCTGCAGAACTTGTCCACCGCCGCGCCGATGGCCTTGGCGGCCTCCTGCACCGGCTTGCCGGCGGCCTTGTCCTTGCCCATCTTCTGCGCCGCGGTGGCCACGGCGTTGGCGTCCTTCTTCAGCGCGAAGACGCTGCTGCGCCACTGGCGGTCGCGCGTGGCGAAGGCCTCGTCGAGTTCGTCGGCGGTCTTGGCAGCCTTGACCCAGCCCGGATCGAACGGCGCCCAGGCCACCGCGCCATGTTTCTTCTGCAGCGCCTTGAGCAGGTCGGCCACCTCGTTCTTGTCCGGCAGGCTGCCTTTCTTCTTTTCCCAATAGGCCAGCTTGAGTTCGTCGGGATAGTCCACGGCACCAGATCCGCTCATGAAAACCTCCTCAGCCTTGTTGGTCGTACAACATGCAGACCATGAACCTTACACAAATGGTTGCCGGATGTCTCGCCACACCCCGGGGGGGTGATAGCCAAGTAAACCCGGATGGTGATGGTTCTCGGCTCGTGTCGTAGTGACGCCGCCGCCCCCGTCTGCCGGCCGGCCGGTGGCCTTCAGCGGCGCGCGATGGCGGCGGTCCGGCCTGCTGGCGCACCTGACCTGCAACCCGCCATCCGTACCAAGGCAATAGAGAAGAATCCGCGCAACCGACAGGAAGCGCGATGCGCAAGAGCAGATTCACAGACGAGCAAGTCATCGGGTTCATCAAGCAGGCCGAC
>NZ_JAERRA010000004.1 GCF_016735685.1 Piscinibacter lacus | reverse complement strand
AACGATCCGTAGCTGGTCTGAGAGGACGACCAGCCACACTGGGACTGAGACACGGCCCAGACTCCTACGGGAGGCAGCAGTGGGGAATTTTGGACAATGGGCGCAAGCCTGATCCAGCCATGCCGCGTGCGGGAAGAAGGCCTTCGGGTTGTAAACCGCTTTTGTCAGGGAAGAAACGGTCTGAACGAATACTTCGGACTAATGACGGTACCTGAAGAATAAGCACCGGCTAACTACGTGCCAGCAGCCGCGGTAATACGTAGGGTGCAAGCGTTAATCGGAATTACTGGGCGTAAAGCGTGCGCAGGCGGTTGTGCAAGACAGATGTGAAATCCCCGGGCTCAACCTGGGAACTGCATTTGTGACTGCATAGCTAGAGTACGGCAGAGGGGGATGGAATTCCGCGTGTAGCAGTGAAATGCGTAGATATGCGGAGGAACACCGATGGCGAAGGCAATCCCCTGGGCCTGTACTGACGCTCATGCACGAAAGCGTGGGGAGCAAACAGGATTAGATACCCTGGTAGTCCACGCCCTAAACGATGTCAACTGGTTGTTGGACGGCTTGCTGTTCAGTAACGAAGCTAACGCGTGAAGTTGACCGCCTGGGGAGTACGGCCGCAAGGTTGAAACTCAAAGGAATTGACGGGGACCCGCACAAGCGGTGGATGATGTGGTTTAATTCGATGCAACGCGAAAAACCTTACCTACCCTTGACATGCCAGGAACTTACCAGAGATGGTTTGGTGCTCGAAAGAGAGCCTGGACACAGGTGCTGCATGGCCGTCGTCAGCTCGTGTCGTGAGATGTTGGGTTAAGTCCCGCAACGAGCGCAACCCTTGTCATTAGTTGCTACGAAAGGGCACTCTAATGAGACTGCCGGTGACAAACCGGAGGAAGGTGGGGATGACGTCAGGTCATCATGGCCCTTATGGGTAGGGCTACACACGTCATACAATGGTCGGTACAGAGGGTTGCCAACCCGCGAGGGGGAGCTAATCTCAGAAAACCGGTCGTAGTCCGGATCGCAGTCTGCAACTCGACTGCGTGAAGTCGGAATCGCTAGTAATCGCGGATCAGCTTGCCGCGGTGAATACGTTCCCGGGTCTTGTACACACCGCCCGTCACACCATGGGAGCGGGTTCTGCCAGAAGTAGTTAGCCTAACCGCAAGGGGGGCGATTACCACGGCAGGGTTCGTGACTGGGGTGAAGTCGTAACAAGGTAGCCGTATCGGAAGGTGCGGCTGGATCACCTCCTTTCTAGATGATGGCATTCCCATCAGACGTCCACACTTATCGGTTGTTGTTGGCCAACAGCATGCCTTGCTGAGCAATCAGCACATGGAAAAGGATGCGGGTCTGTAGCTCAGTCGGTTAGAGCACCGTCTTGATAAGGCGGGGGTCGTTGGTTCGAATCCAACCAGACCCACCACTCGGATTCGAGGGGGTGTAGCTCAGCTGGGAGAGCACCTGCTTTGCAAGCAGGGGGTCATCGGTTCGATCCCGTTCACCTCCACCATGACGATGGCACTGATCAAAGTCCAATGGGTTTTGATCAGTGCAGTTTTTGCATGTTGTTCTTTAAAAATTCGTAGAGTCGAATCAGCGTTGTCGGCGGAAAGCGTTTTCATGGCGCTCCGTGCCGCCGGCAACCATAGATTGCGTCACCAGCCTGCAGGAAATGCAGGCACGGCAGACAAACTACTCAAGACAGTCCTTGGCTCGACGCAGTGCGTCAAAAATATAGGGTCAAGTGACTAAGTGCATGTGGTGGATGCCTTGGCGATTACAGGCGACGAAGGACGTGATAGCCTGCGATAAGCTTCGGGGAGCTGGCAAATAAGCTTTGATCCGGAGATTTCCGAATGGGGAAACCCACCCGCAAGGGTATCGCATTCTGAATACATAGGAATGCGAGGCGAACCGGGTGAACTGAAACATCTCAGTAGCTCGAGGAACAGACATCAACCGAGATTCCGAAAGTAGTGGCGAGCGAAATCGGAACAGCCTGTGTGATTTAGCAGTGAGCTTATTGGAATGATCTGGAAAGGTCAGCCACAGTGGGTGATAGCCCCGTACAAGAAAAGCACGCTGTAGAACTGAGCACACGACAAGTAGGGCGGGACACGTGTAATCCTGTCTGAAGATGGGGGGACCATCCTCCAAGGCTAAATACTCGTAATCGACCGATAGTGAACAAGTACCGTGAGGGAAAGGCGAAAAGAACCCCGGGAGGGGAGTGAAATAGATCCTGAAACCGCATGCATACAAAAAGTCGGAGCCCTTCGGGGTGACGGCGTACCTTTTGTATAATGGGTCAGCGACTTACATTCAGTGGCAAGCTTAACCGAGTAGGGTAGGCGTAGAGAAATCGAGTCCGAATAGGGCGTTCAGTCGCTGGGTGTAGACCCGAAACCAAGTGATCTATCCATGGCCAGGATGAAGGTGCGGTAACACGCACTGGAGGTCCGAACCGACTAGTGTTGCAAAACTAGCGGATGAGCTGTGGATAGGGGTGAAAGGCTAAACAAACTTGGAAATAGCTGGTTCTCTCCGAAAACTATTTAGGTAGTGCCTCAAGTATTACCATCGGGGGTAGAGCACTGTTATGGCTAGGGGGTCATGGCGACTTACCAAACCATTGCAAACTCCGAATACCGATGAGTACAGCTTGGGAGACAGTGCACCGGGTGCTAACGTCCGGACACAAGAGGGAAACAACCCAGACCGCCAGCTAAGGTCCCTAATATTGGCTAAGTGGGAAACGAAGTGGGAAGGCTAAAACAGTCAGGATGTTGGCTTAGAAGCAGCCATCATTTAAAGAAAGCGTAATAGCTCACTGATCGAGTCGTCCTGCGCGGAAGATGTAACGGGGCTAAGCCAGTAACCGAAGCTGCGGATGCACAGCAATGTGCGTGGTAGGAGAGCGTTCTGTAAGCCTGTGAAGGTGGCTTGTGAAGGCTGCTGGAGGTATCAGAAGTGCGAATGCTGACATGAGTAGCGTTAAAGGGGGTGAAAAGCCCCCTCGCCGTAAGCGCAAGGTTTTCTACGCAACGTTCATCGGCGTAGAGTGAGTCGGCCCCTAAGGCGAGGCAGAGATGCGTAGCTGATGGGAAACAGGTCAATATTCCTGTACCGATGTGTAGTGCGATGTGGGGACGGAGAAGGTTAGCTCAGCCGGGTGTTGGATGTCCCGGTTCAAGCCTGTAGTCGTGCCCGGTAGGCAAATCCGCCGGGCTTAGATGAGGGGTGATAACGAGGAAGCTTGCTTCCGAAGTGAGTGATACCCTGCTTCCAGGAAAAGCCACTAAGCTTCAGCTGCACACGACCGTACCGCAAACCGACACTGGTGCGCGTGATGAGTATTCTCAGGCGCTTGAGAGAACTCTGGAGAAGGAACTCGGCAAATTGACACCGTAACTTCGGAAGAAGGTGTGCCTTAAGTAGGTGAACCTGTACAAGGGGAGCCCAACAAGGCCGCAGAGAATCGGTGGCTGCGACTGTTTATTAAAAACACAGCACTCTGCAAAGACGAAAGTCGACGTATAGGGTGTGACGCCTGCCCGGTGCTGGAAGATTAAATGATGGGGTGCAAGCTCTTGATTGAAGTCCCAGTAAACGGCGGCCGTAACTATAACGGTCCTAAGGTAGCGAAATTCCTTGTCGGGTAAGTTCCGACCTGCACGAATGGCGTAACGATGGCCACACTGTCTCCTCCAGAGACTCAGCGAAGTTGAAATGTTTGTGATGATGCAATCTCCCCGCGGAAAGACGGAAAGACCCCATGAACCTTTACTGTAGCTTTGTATTGGACTTTGAACAGATCTGTGTAGGATAGGTGGGAGGCTTTGAAGCGGTGCCGCTAGGTGTCGTGGAGCCAACCTTGAAATACCACCCTGGTGTGTTTGAGGTTCTAACCTTGGCCCGTTATCCGGGTCGGGGACAGTGCATGGTGGGCAGTTTGACTGGGGCGGTCTCCTCCCAAAGCGTAACGGAGGAGTTCGAAGGTACGCTAGGCACGGTCGGAAATCGTGCTGATAGTGCATAGGCATAAGCGTGCTTGACTGCGAGACTGACAAGTCGAGCAGGTACGAAAGTAGGACTAAGTGATCCGGTGGTTCTGTATGGAAGGGCCATCGCTCAACGGATAAAAGGTACTCTGGGGATAACAGGCTGATACCGCCCAAGAGTTCATATCGACGGCGGTGTTTGGCACCTCGATGTCGGCTCATCTCATCCTGGGGCTGTAGCCGGTCCCAAGGGTATGGCTGTTCGCCATTTAAAGAGGTACGTGAGCTGGGTTTAAAACGTCGTGAGACAGTTTGGTCCCTATCTTCCGTGGGCGCTGCAGATTTGAGGAAGCCTGCTCCTAGTACGAGAGGACCGGAGTGGACGCACCTCTGGTGTATCGGTTGTCACGCCAGTGGCATTGCCGAGTAGCTAAGTGCGGAAGAGATAACCGCTGAAAGCATCTAAGCGGGAAACTCGTTCCAAGATGAGATCTGCCGGGGCCTTGAGCCCCCTGAAGAGTCGTTCTAGACCAGGACGTTGATAGGCTGGGTGTGGAAGCGTAGTAATGCGTTAAGCTAACCAGTACTAATTGCTCGTGCGGCTTGACCCTATATTTTTGATGTAACAGGGCTGCTTCAGTAGCTCTGCCGGTGGTGACGCCACCTACATTCGACTCTACGAATTTGCTGCATGCGCCCAACAGCGCCTGCAGTGCCGGTTAAGCCTGACGACCATAGCGAGGTGGTCCCACCCCTTCCCATCCCGAACAGGACCGTGAAACACCTCAGCGCCGATGATAGTGCGGATGCCCGTGTGAAAGTAGGACATCGTCAGGCTAATA
>NZ_JAERRA010000003.1 GCF_016735685.1 Piscinibacter lacus | reverse complement strand
GCGTGGGCGGCAGCCAGCCCTGGACCTACACCCTGGACAACACCCGGGCGCAGGAACTCGCCGAGGGCCAGACCGTCACCGAGACCTTCAGCATCTCCGTGAGCGACGGCCAGGGATCCACCCCGTCGCAGACGGTGACGATCACCATCACCGGCACCAACGACGACCCCATCGTCACCACCTTCAGCGACGGTGCGGTGACCGAAGACGCCACTTCGCCCGAGCTGAGCACCATCGTGTCGGTGAACTTCAGCGACATCGACACCCGCGATGTCCTGAGCTACAGCCAGACCAAGACCAGCGGCTCCCTGGGTGGCACGCTCAGCCTGCTCAGCAGCGACGACAGCGGCACCACCGGCAATGCCGGCTCGGTGAGCTACACCTACCGCGTGGCCAACAGCGCCACACAGTTCTTGGCCGCAGGCCAAACCGCCACTGAGACCTTCACGATCACCGCCAATGACGGCAACGGCGGCATGGCCAGCCAGGTGGTGACCGCGACTGTGACGGGCACCAACGACGAAGTCGTCCTCACCAGCGCCACCCAGGCCGGTACGGTGACCGAAGACGCCGACCTCAGCGCCAGCCCCAGCGACAGCCTGGTGGCCAGCGGTGCGGTGACCTTCAGCGACGTGGACCTGGCCGATACCCACAGCGCCACCTTCTCCGGCACCGCGGTCTACGGCAGCTTCACGCTCGGCATGCTCACCGACACCGCCAACGGCGTGGGCGGCAGCCAGCCCTGGACCTACACCCTGGACAACACCCGGGCTCAGGAACTCGCCGAGGGCCAGACCGTCACCGAGACCTTCAGCATCTCCGTGAGCGACGGGGACGGCTCAATCCAATCGCAGACGGTGACGATCACGATCATCGGCACCAACGACGATCCCATCGTCACTTCCAACGGAGGCGGCGCCACCGCCATGGTCCCCGTGGCGGAGAACACCTCAGCCGTCACCACCGTCACGGCCACCGATGTGGACGCGAGCGATGTGCTGAGCTTCGCCATCAGCGGGGGGGCCGATGCCACCCGCTTCACGATCGATGCCACCACCGGGGTGCTCAGCTTCGTCAATGCGCCGGACTTCGAGCAGCCGTTGGATGTTGGCGCGGACAACGTCTACGAGGTTCAGGTCAGCGTCCAGGACGGCAAGGGTGGTCAGGATGTGCAGGACCTGAGCGTGACGGTGACGGATGTCGGCGACACCCAGCCGCCGGGGGTGGACCTTTCGGCCATCGCAGCGGGCGTGGGCGGCTTCGTGATCAACGGGCAGGCTGCGTTTGACTACAGCGGTCGCAGCGTGAGCGCCGCAGGCGATGTGAACGGCGACGGCCTGGCCGACCTGATCGTGGGGGCCTACCGCAGCGACCCCAGCGCCGGCTCCGATGCCGGCCGCAGCTACGTCGTCTTCGGCCAGAGCACAGGCACCGAGGTGAACCTCAGCGCGGTGGCGATGGGTGTAGGCGGCTTCGTGATCAACGGGCAGGCAGCGAATGACTTCAGCGGCATCAGCGTGAGCGCCGCAGGCGATGTGAACGGCGACGGCCTGGCCGACCTGATCGTGGGGGCCGACCGCAGTTACCCCAGCGATAGCGTATTTGCCGGCCGCAGCTACGTCGTCTTCGGCCAGAGCACGGGCACGGAGGTGAACCTAAGCGCAGTGGCAGGAGGCACGGGCGGCTTCGTGATCAACGGGCAGGCGGCGGATGACTTCAGCGGCCGCAGCGTGAGCGCTGCAGGCGATGTGAACGGCGACGGCCTGGCCGACCTGATCGTGGGGGCCTACCGCAGCGACCCCAGCGCCGGCTCCGATGCCGGCCGCAGCTACGTCGTCTTCGGCCAGAGCACAGGCACCGAGGTGAACCTCAGCGCGGTGGCGATGGGGGTGGGCGGCTTCGTGATCAACGGGCAGGCGGCGTATGACCTCAGCGGCCGCAGCGTGAGCGCTGCGGGCGATGTGAATGGCGACGGCCTGGCCGACCTGATCGTGGGGGCCTTTCGCAGCGACCCCAACGCCGGCGTCCTTGCCGGCCGCAGCTACGTCGTCTTCGGCAAGAGCACGGGCACCGAGGTGAACCTCAGCGCGGTGGCGAGTGGTGTGGGCGGCTTCGTGATCAACGGGCAGGCGGCGGTTGATTTCAGCGGCCGCAGTGTGAGTGCCGCAGGCGATGTGAACGGCGACGGTCTGGCCGACCTGATCGTGGGGGCCTACCGCAGCGACCCCAGCGCCGGCTCCTATGCCGGCCGCAGCTACGTCGTCTTCGGCCAGAGCACGGGCACGGAGGTGAACCTCAGCGCGGTGGCGACGGGGGTGGGCGGCTTCGTGATCAACGGGCAGGCGGCGGGTGACTTCAGTGGCATCAGCGTGAGCGCCGCAGGCGATGTGAACGGCGACGGCTTGGCCGACCTGATCGTGGGAGCCGACGGCAGCGACCCCAGCGCCGGCTACGACGCCGGCCGCAGCTACGTCGTCTTCGGCAAGAGCACGGGCACAGAGGTGAACCTCAGCGCGGTGGCGACGGGGGTGGGCGGCTTCGTGATCAACGGGCAGGCGGCGTATGACAACAGCGGCCGCAGCGTGAGCGCCGCAGGCGATGTGAACGGCGACGGCCTGGCCGACCTGATCGTGGGGGCTGACCGCAGCGACCCCAGCGCCGGCTCCGATGCCGGCCGCAGCTACGTCATCTTCGGCAGCACCAGCGGCGCATTCGAACAGACCGCCTTCGACCAAGTGGGCACCGCCGCAGCCGAGACGCTGACCGGCACGGCGGCTGAGGACAACATCGCCGCCGGGGCCGGCAACGACACCCTGGTTGGCAACGGCGGGGCCGACGTGCTTTACGGCGGGGCCGGCAACGATGTGTTCCAGCTCAATGCCAGCAACCTCGCAGCGCTGAGCAGTGGCCTCAGCAACGGCAACCTGGCCCGGGTGGATGGTGGCAGCGGCATCGACACCATCCAAGTGGTGAGCGGTGGGGTTGCCCTCAACCTGGCCACCATCGCCAACGTCGGCAACAACGGCGGCATCGGCTTCGGCCGCATCGACAGCATCGAGCGCATCGACCTGACGGGCAGCGGCAACAACAGCCTGAGCCTGCAACTGCGCGATGTGCTGGACATGGCCGGGCACAACAGCTTCAACAGCGGCAATGGCTGGAGCGGGCTGGGGGCCGAAGTGAACCGCCATCAACTGGTGGTGGAGGGCAATGCCGGCGATGCCGTCAACTTCGACGCCGGCTGGACCCGCTCGGGCACGGCCAGCCTGGGGGGCCAGAACTATGTGATCGTGAACCACAACAGCAGCGCGGCGCAGGTGCTGGTGCGTGAGGGCGTGGGCCTGAACAATGTGCAAGCGCCCCGGGTGGACCTCTCGGCCATCGCAGCGGGCGTGGGTGGCTTCGTGATCAATGGGCAGGCGGTGGGTGACCAAAGCGGCTTCAGCGTGAGCGCTGCGGGCGATGTGAATGACGACGGCCTGGCCGACCTGATCGTGGGAGCCTTCGGCAGCGACCCCAGCGCCGGCCCCAATGCCGGCCGCAGCTACGTCGTCTTCGGCAAGAGCACGGGCACGGAGGTGAACCTCAGCGCGGTGGCGGGGGGGGTGGGCGGCTTCGTGATCAACGGGCAAGCGGCGCTTGACTCCAGCGGCCGCAGCGTGAGCGCCGCAGGCGATGTGAATGGCGACGGCCTGACCGACCTGATCGTGGGGGCTGACCTCAGCGACCCCAGCGCCGTCTTAAATGCCGGCCGCAGCTACGTCGTCTTCGGCAAGAGCACGGGCACGGCGGTGAACCTCAGCGCGGTGGCAGCCGGTGTGGGCGGCTTCGTGATCAATGGGCAGGCGGCGGGTGACTACAGCGGCCGCAGCGTGAGCGCCGCAGGCGATGTGAACGGCGACGGCCTGGCGGACCTGATCGTGGGGGCTGACCGCAGCGACCCCAGCGCCGGCTCCTCTGCCGGCCGCAGCTACGTCGTCTTCGGTAAGAGCACGGGCACGTCGGTGAACCTCAGCGCGGTGGCAACCGGTGTGGGCGGCTTCGTGATCAACGGGCAGGCGGCCCTTGACCGCAGCGGTATCAGCGTGAGCGCCGCAGGCGATGTGAACGGCGACGGCTTGGCGGACCTGATCGTTGGGGCTTACGCCAGCGACCCCAGCGCCGGCCCCTCTGCCGGCCGCAGCTACGTCGTCTTCGGCAAGAGCACGGGCACCGCGGTGAACCTCAGCGCGGTGGCGGGGGGGGTGGGCGGCTTCGTGATCAACGGGCAGGCGGCGAATGACCTCAGCGGCTTCAGCGTGAGCGCCGCAGGCGATGTGAACGGCGACGGCTTGGCCGACCTGATCGTGGGGGCCTACCGCAGCGACCCCAGCGCCGGCCCCGATGCCGGCCGCAGCTACGTCGTCTTCGGCAAGAGCACGGGCACCGAGGTGAACCTCAGCGCGGTGGCGGGTGGCACGGGCGGCTTCGTGATCAACGGGCAGGCGGCGTATGACCTCAGCGGCCGCAGCGTGAGCGCTGCAGGCGATGTGAACGGCGACGGCCTGGCCGACCTGATCGTGGGGGCCGACTTCAGCGACCCCAGCGCTGGCTTCGAGGCCGGCCGCAGCTACGTCGTCTTCGGCAAGAGCACGGGCACCGAGGTGAACCTCAGCGCGGTGGCGGCGGGCACGGGCGGCTTCGTGATCAACGGGCAGGCAGCGGGTGACTTCAGCGGCCGCAGCGTGAGCGCCGCAGGCGATGTGAACGGCGACGGCCTGGCCGACCTGATCGTGGGCGCCGACCGCAGCGACCCCAGCGCCGGCACCGATGCCGGCCGCAGCTACGTCATCTTCGGCAGCACCAGCGGCGCCTTCATCCAGACCGCCTTCGACCAGGTGGGCACCGCCGCTGCCGAAACGCTGACCGGCACGGCGGGTGAGGACAACATCGCCGCCGGGGCCGGGGACGACACCCTGGTTGGCAATGGCGGGGCCGACGTGCTCTACGGCGGGGCCGGCAACGATGTGTTCCAGCTCAATGCCAGCAACCTTGCAGCGCTGAGCGCCGGCCTCAGCAACGACAACCTGGCCCGGGTGGATGGTGGCAGTGGCATCGACACGATCCAAGTGGTGGGCAGCGGGGTTGCCTTCAACCTCGCCAGCATCGCCAACGTGGGCAACGACGGTGGTGTCGGCTTCGGCCGCATCGACAGCATCGAGCGCATCGACCTGACGGGCAGCGGCAACAACAGCCTGAGCCTGCAACTGCGCGATGTGCTGGACATGGCCGGGCACAACAGCTTCAACAGCGGCAGCGGTTGGAGCGGGCTGGGGGCAGAAGTGAACCGCCATCAACTGGTGGTGGAGGGCAATGCAGGCGATGCCGTCAACTTCGACGCCGGCTGGACCCGCTCGAGCACGACGGCCAGCCTGGGGGGCCAGAACTATGTGATCGTGAACCACGACAGCAGCGCGGCGCAGGTGCTGGTGCGTGAGGGCGTGGGTCTGAACAATGTGCAAGCGCCTCCAGTGGACCTCTCGGCCATCGCAGCGGGCGTGGGCGGCTTCGTGATCAACGGGCAGGCGGCGGTTGACTTCAGCGGCTTCAGCGTGAGTGCCGCAGGCGATGTGAACGGCGACGGCCTGGCCGACCTGATCGTGGGAGCCAACGGCAGCGACCCCAGCGCCGGCTCCGATGCCGGCCGCAGCTACGTCGTCTTCGGCAAGAGCATGGGCACCGAGGTGAACCTCAGCGCGGTGGCGGGGGGCACAGGCGGCTTCGTGATCAACGGGCAGGCGGCGCTTGACCTCAGCGGCTTCAGCGTGAGCGCCGCAGGCGATGTGAACGGTGATGGCCTGGCCGACCTGATCGTGGGAGCCTTCGGCAGCGACCCCAGCGCCGGCTCCGATGCCGGCCGCAGCTACGTCGTCTTCGGCCAGAGCACGGGCACGGGGGTGAACCTCAGCGCGGTGGCGGGGGGCATGGGCGGCTTCGTGATCAACGGGCAGGCGGCGAATGACCGCAGCGGTATCAGCGTGAGCGCCGCAGGCGATGTGAACGGCGACGGCTTGGCCGACCTGATCGTGGGGGCGCCCGATAGCGACCCCAGCGCCGGCTCCTATGCCGGCCGCAGCTACGTCGTCTTCGGCAAGAGCACGGGCACCGAGGTGAACCTCAGCGCGGTGGCGATGGGGGTGGGCGGCTTCGTGATCAATGGGCAGGCGGCGTTTGACTACAGCGGCCGCAGCGTGAGCGCTGCAGGCGACGTGAACGGTGACGGCCTAGCCGATTTAGTTGTCGGTGCATTCGCCAGCAACCCCATCACCGGCCCCGACGCTGGTCGCAGTTACGTCGTCTTCGGCAAGAGCACGAGCACGGCGGTGATCCTCAGTGCAGTGGCAGGAGGCACTGGCGGCTTCGTGATCAACGGGCAGGCGGCGAATGACCTCAGCGGCTTCAGCGTGAGCGCCGCAGGCGATGTGAACGGCGACGGCTTGGCCGACCTGATCGTGGGGGCCTACCGCAGCGACCCCAGCGCCGGCACCGATGCCGGCCGCAGCTACGTCGTCTTCGGCAAGAGCACGGGCACCGAGGTGAACCTCAGCGCGGTGGCAGGCGGCACGGGTGGCTTCGTAATCAACGGGCAGGCGGCGAATGACCTCAGCGGCCGCAGCGTGAGCGCCGCCGGCGATGTGAACGGCGACGGCCTGGCCGACCTGATCGTGGGGGCCTTCCGCAGCGACCCCAGCGCTGGCTTCGAGGCCGGCCGCAGCTACGTCGTCTTCGGCAAGAGCACGGGCACCGAGGTGAACCTCAGCGCGGTGGCGGCGGGCACGGGCGGCTTCGTGATCAACGGGCAGGCAGCGGGTGACTTCAGCGGCCGCAGCGTGAGCGCCGCAGGCGATGTGAACGGCGACGGCCTGGCCGACCTGATCGTGGGCGCCGACCGCAGCGACCCCAGCGCCGGCACCGATGCCGGCCGCAGCTACGTCATCTTCGGCAGCACCAGCGGCGCCTTCATCCAGACCGCCTTCGACCAGGTGGGCACCGCCGCTGCCGAAACGCTGACCGGCACGGCGGGTGAGGACAACATCGCCGCCGGGGCCGGGGACGACACCCTGGTTGGCAATGGCGGGGCCGACGTGCTTTACGGCGGCGCCGGCAACGATGTGTTCCAGCTCAATGCCAGCAACCTCGCAGCGCTGAGCACCGGCCTCAGCAACGACAACCTGGCCCGGGTGGATGGTGGCAGTGGCATCGACACGATCCAAGTGGTGGGCAGCGGGGTTGCCTTCAACCTCGCCAGCATCGCCAACGTGGGCAACGACGGCGGCATCGGCTTCGGCCGCATCGACAGCATCGAGCGCATCGACCTGACGGGCAGCGGCAACAACAGCCTGAGCCTGCAACTGCGCGATGTGCTGGACATGGCCGGGCACAACAGCTTCAACAGCGGCACGGGCTGGACTGGGCTGGGGGCCGCGGTGAACCGCCACCAACTGGTGGTGGAGGGCAACGCCGGCGATGCCTTGCGGCTGGGCAGTGGCTGGAACACCAGCAGCACGGCCAGTCTCGGCGGCCAGACTTATGCCATCTGGAACCATGCCAGCAGCGCTGCGCAGGTGCTGGTGGCGACCGGGGTGACCGTGTTGCCGGACGCGGCGGAGCTGGGCGCGTTCTGATCGCCAAGCGGCCGGCTCACCTGAGCGGGTGAGCCGGCCGATGGATCCGCTTGGCGCGGGCTGCGTAGGCTGCAGGGCTTGAAGGCAGCGCGCGAGCGACTTGAAGCCTGCTGCGGGAGGGTCTGCCTTCCTGGGGTAGCTTGCGTGGGGTCGGGGCGGTCTCGGGGCTTCGGCCGATCAAGCTGGTCGCTTGAGGTGGCGCACCTCCGGGCTTGAGAGTACGTGCCGGGGCGATGTGTCCGGCTGGGATGCTGTTCAAGCTGCCCAGCCTGCCTTGCCCTCCATCGGCACAAAGGACTTGATGCAGTGCGCCACCACGCCCCAGATCTCCAAGGTCTGCCCCTCGCGGGGCTCGATGGCGGGATAGCTGGGGTTGGCTGCCAGAAGCCGTGGTCGGCCTGCCCGGAGTTCCAGCCGCTTGACGGTGAACTCTCCATCGAAGACGGCCACCACCACCATGCCGTGGGCTGGGCGGATGGCCCGGTCGACAACCACGGTGTCGCCCTCGTCGATGCCGGCCTCCCGCATGGAGTCTCCGGCCACCCGCATGACGAAGGTGGCCTCCGGGTGCCGGACGAGGACTTCATTGAGGTCGATGCGGGGCGCGCCCTCATCCAGGGCTGGGGAGGGGAAGCCGGCCCGCAGGGTTTGGTCAAGCTGCCAGACCGGGCGGGGTGCAGCGTCTGGCTGCAAAGGCTGCGGATGAAGGGGGGGGCAGGAGGCTGTACACCTATCCAGTTTACGGAGGCGGGGCGGATTCGGGCCCGGGTGCGGAACCATCCGCGCGCGCGGAGCGGATGCCGGATGTCCGGGGTGCCCCCCCACTTGGGCCGTCCGCGGATGAAAAAAAGCCCAGCACAACGGCTGGGCGAAGTTCCCGAGAGGGACACAGGGGACGAGGGGACCGGGCCGGGGTGGAGCGACTCCCCCGGCCCGGAGCATTCAGCGGGTCTGCGTGGCCGAGGGCTCCTGGCCTTGCGCACCCTCACCGGCGAACTGCGCCGGGGCTTGGCGGGCTTCACTGGGCATGCCGACATCGATCAGCATGTCGCCCTTGCTTTGGAAGCCACCCGCACGCAGGCAGCTATCGCCGGTTCAGTGGGTCCGAAGCGACGTCCTGCGGTGAGGAGACTGTCGAGTCCGGGGGTGAAGGCCAGGGACGCTGGGGCGTGAACTGGTTGTGCCTGATTGAGCAGGAAGGCAATGGGAGCTGCGGTCGGTCTGGGCAGCAGTCTTGGCGCGAGGAAGACCGCGTGACGCGGGCAACGTCGTCGCCGAGGGCGGTCGTCAGAAAACCCTCGCTCGCTGGCGCATCTTTTTTTTGGGGGGTTCTTTGGGGGGCGGCCAAGCGAAACGCTTATAAACTATTGATTTATAAGGCTTCTTGGCGGAAGCTCAGGGATTCGAACCCTGGAACCCTTGCGGGTTGCCGGTTTTCAAGACCGGTGCAATCGACCACTCTGCCAAGCTTCCGAGCAAGCCGCGCAAGGGCACGGCTGGATCGGGGCGGATTGTGTCACCGCGAGGCCGCGGCACCTGGCGCGCAGGCCTGCGGGCAGTCGACTTGCACGATGCGGCGGGCGCCGGGCGTCAGGCAGGCCAGGCTGAGCCGGCCGCCCCAGACGCAGCCGGTGTCCAGTGCGAGCAGCGCGGGCCGGTCGATCAGGCCCAGGGTGGACCAGTGGCCGAAGGCGATCGGCGTGCCGGCGCTGGCCCGGCCCGGCACCTCAAACCAGGGCAACAGGCCGGGCGGGGCCCGGTCGGCACTTTCCTTCAGCTCGAAATCCAGCCGGCCGTCGGCCACATGCACGTAGCGGATGCGGGTCAGGGCATTGACGGCATAACGCAGGCGCTCGTCGCCGCGGCGCTGCGGATCCCAGAGGTCGGGCTGCTTGCCGTACATCACCGCGAGGAAGTCGCGCCAGTCCGGCGCGCGCAGGCGCTCGGCCACAGCCTCGGCTTCGCGCAGGGCGATCTCGGCATCCCAGGCGGGCGGCAGGCCGGCATGCACCATCAGCCAGCCGCCGGCCTGAAGGGCCAGGGGCTGGTGGCGCAGCCAGTCGATCCAGCGCGGCGCCTCGGCATCGGCCAACAGGGGGGCCAGGGTGTCCTGCCGGTGCGGGCGGCGCATGCCCTGGCTGAGGGCCAGGGCATGCAGGTCGTGGTTGCCGAGCAGGCACTGCACCGCATCGCCGAACGCGGCCAGCATGCGCAGCGTGCCCAGCGAATCGGGCCCGCGGTTGACCATGTCGCCCAGCACGACGAGGCGGTCGCGCGAGGGCGAGAAATCAACCCGCTGCAAAAGTTGCGACAAAGCGGTCGCACAACCCTGGATGTCACCGACGGCATAAAGCATGGACCGATTGTGAGCGGCGCCACGCCCCGGAGCCGGCGGGGCTGGCATCATCCGGGCCGCGGCAGGATCCCACGGGCGGTCCGGCCCAAGCCCCATCGAACGTTCTTGCCCTGGAGATCTGGATGAACCCGACCCCGACGCTTTACATGCAGCCGCAATTGCTCGACCGCAATCAGCACCGCGGCAAGCGCTTGCAGCCGGTGGCGGATTGGTCGGTTGCCGCGCGCATGACGGCGGTGCCGGTGGCATCCAGCGAGTTTCCGGAGCTGTGCAAGGAATACCTGATCGGCTTCGTCACCGCGCCGGCCGCCGCCGGCCAGCCCGGTGCGCAGCCGACGGTGGCGCCGGTGGTGGTGCTGGGCCTGCGCGATCAGGAGAATCTGTTCGTGGCCGAGGACGGCAGTTGGGATGCGCGCTACCAGCCCGCCTTCCTGCGCCGCTATCCCCTGGGCTATGCCGCCACGGGCGAGAACCAGCGCAGCGTGATCGTCGACACCGCCTGGCCCGGCTTCAACGAGCAGGCCGGCGAGCTGCTGCTGCAAGACGACGGCCAGCCAAGCCCCTGGCTGGCGCAGCAAATGAAGTTCCTCGACGCCTTCGAAGTGGAACTGCAACGCACCCGGGTGCTGTGCAACGTGCTGGTCCAGCATCAGTTGCTGAAGTCGGTGAACCTGGACGTGACCCTGCCGGGCGGCCAAAAGCAGACCGTCGCGCAGATCCAGGTGATCGACGAGACCAAGCTGCGCGCCCTGCCCGAGGCCACCCTGGCCGAGCTGCTGCGCAATGGCGCGATCGGCCTGATGCATGCGCACCTGATCTCCACCAGCAATGCCGTGCGCCTGACCGAGCGGCTGAGCCGGCGGCAGGCGGCAGCGCGCGGCTGAGCCCGCCCGCCACCCAGGCACGGGGCTGTCGGCCGCCCGCAACGCCGCGGAAGCGGGCCGTCACGGGCCGCTGCCGATAATCCAGGCTCTGGAATCGGTCCCTCCGGTTCGCCCCTTGCTTCCGGACCCGTCGATGTCGAGCACCTTGAAGGCCCTGATCCGATTGATGCGGCCCCATCAGTGGCCGAAGAACGCCTTCGTGCTGGCCGGTGCCTTCTTCACCCACACCTGGGACGAGGCCGCCACCCTGCAACGCGTGCTGGTGGCCACCCTGGCCTTCTGCCTGGCATCCAGCCTGGTCTACCTGCTCAACGACTGGGTCGACCGCGAAGCCGACGCCCGCCACCCCACCAAGTGCCGCCGCCCGCTCGCCAGCGGCCAGGTCGGCGCGAAGGGCGCGCTGGGCCTGGGCCTGGCACTGGCAGCCGGCCTGCTGGCCTGCGTGATCGGCCAGCCGGTGCTGGCCCTGCTGATCGGCCTCTACCTGCTGATCAACATCGCCTACTCCTTCAAGCTCAAGCATGTGGCGGTGATCGACGTCTGCCTCATCAGCGCCGGCTTCATGCTGCGCCTGCTGGCGGGTACGGTGGCGGTGGGCATCCCGCCCTCGCGCTGGCTGCTGGTCACCGGGCTCTTCGTCACGCTCTTCCTCGGCTTCAGCAAGCGCCGGGCCGAGGCCTCGCATGACGCCGCCTCGCAGCGCCGGGTGATGAAGCAGTACAGCCTGCCGCTGCTCGACACCTATGTGGCGATGGCCATGACGGCCACCCTGGTCACCTACGGCCTCTACGCCACCAGCCCCGAGACCCAGGCCCTGCACGGCGAGCGCCTGGTCTACAGCCTGCCGCTGGTCGTCTTCGGCATGCTGCGCTTCACCCAGCGCGTGCACGGCGGCCAGGGCGAGGACGCAGCCTCCGACATCGCCCGCGACCCCTGGCTGATCGCCGCCCTGCTGGGCTGGGCCGCGGTCTTCGTGATCGGGCGATGAGGGCGGTCGACGAGCACGCCGCAAGCCGCGAGGACCGCGCCACCCCCCGCCCGCGCTGGCTGCGCCTGGCCGGCGCTGCGGCCCTGGCGGCCAGCCTGTACGCCCTGGTGCTGGGCCTGTGGCAGGCCGATGCGCTGGCCGCCGCCTGGGACAAGCTGCGCCCCGGCACCGTGCTGGCCGTGGTCGGCCTGTGCTGGCTGAACTACCTGCTGCGCGGCTGGCGCTGGTGGGCCTGGCTGGCACAGAATGGCTGCCGCCTGAAGCTACGCCGCGCGATGCGGCTGTACCTCTGCGGCTATGCCTTCACGGCCACGCCGGGCAATGTCGGCGAGGCGCTACGCGGCACCTGGGTGCGGCCGGGCGAGCCGATGCGCGCGCTGGGCATCTTCGGCGCCGAGCGTCTGGCCGATCTCTTCGCCCTGCTGCTGCTGAGCCTGGCCGCCGCCCCGGTGCTGTGGCCGGCGCTGCGCGGCCGCCTGAGCGACTGGGGCAGCCACCACCGCGAGGAAATGCTGCCGCACATGATCGAGCTGCTGGCCTTGGCCGGCGACGGCGTGCTGCTGGCGGTGCTGCTCGGCCTGTCGGCCCTGCTGATGGCCGGCGGCCTGGCCCTGATCCTGAGCCTGCGCCGCTGGTGGCCGACCTGGCTGGCCGAGGCCGGCCGCTGCCTGCGGGTGCGGCCCTGGCGCTGGCTGCTGAGCACGCTGCTGGCCTGGGGCGGCCAGGGCCTGGCCGTCTGGCTGCTGGCACGCGATCTGGCCCTGCCGCTGGACCTGGGCCTGGCCACCGGCTACTACGCTGCGGCGATGGTGGGCGGTGCCGTCAGCGCCCTGCCCGCCGGCCTGGGCTCGATGGAAGCGCTGCTGACGGCCCTGCTGGTGGCCAGCGGCGCCGCGCTGGCGCCCGCCCTGGTGCTGGTGCTGCTGGTGCGGCTGTTCACGCTCTGGCAGGCCATCGTGGCCGGCGCGCTCATCCTGGCCTGGAGCCTCTTCGTCCTCAAGGATCCGCGGCTGCATTGAGCGGCCCGCCGCCGCCCGTCCTCCATCCGCCCTGCGCATGCACGCCCTGCCCCTGTCGACCGACCCTGCCACCCCCGCCCGCCGCTGGGGCCCCTGGCTGCTGGCCGTGGGCCTGGGCAGCCTGCTGCTGCGCGCGTTGATCGCCTGGAAGCTGCCCATCACCGGCGACGAGGCCTTCTTCTGGTGGTGGGGTGTCTACCCCGACTGGGGCTATTCGGACCACCCGCCCATGGTCGGCTGGTTCAATGCCGCGCTCGGTCGGATGCTGGGCGACTCGACCTTCGTGATGCGCCTGCCGGCCGTGCTGCTGCCGCTGCTGGTCGGTGGCGCCATCGGCCTGGCGCTGCGCGGCCTGGACCGCGAGCGCGCCGCCGTCGCCGTGCTGCTGTTCTGGCTGACGCCGATCGGCCTGCTGCAAGTGCTGATGACCACCGACATCCCGCTGGCGCTGTGGAGCGCGCTGTCGGTGGCCGTGCTCTGGCAGGCCGAGCGCCGCGCGCGGCTGGACGGCCGGGCGCTCGCGCTCTATGCCCTGGCCGGTCTCTTCCTGGCCCTGGCCTTCCTGTCGAAGTACTTCGCGGTGCTGCTCGGCCTGGCCTACCTGGCCCACTTCGCGCTGTTCCGCCGCGAGCGGCTGGCGGGCTTCGCGCTGCTCCTGCTGGTGGCCCTGATCGGCCCGGCCCTGCACCTGGCCTGGAACCAGGCGCACTGCTGGCCGAACGTCATGTTCAACCTGATCAACCGCAACGAGGGCGAGGTCTTCGAGTGGCGCAAGCCCGGCCTCTACCTGGGGATGATGGTCTACCTGCTGACGCCGGGCGCGGCCTGGCTGGCCTGGCGCGAGCGTGGCCGCCTGGGCGCCGCACTGGGTGCGCACCGGCTGCTGGCCTGCGTGGTGATCGTGCCGCATGCGGTCTTCGCGCTGCTGGCCTTCAAGAAGGTCATCGGCCTGCACTGGGTGCTGGCCTTCTACCCCTTCCTCTTCGCGCTGCTGGCCTTTGTGCTGCCGCGGGCGGCGCTGCGCAAGGCGGTGATCGCAGTCGCCGTGTTCGGCGGCCTGCATGTGCTGGCCGCGCTGGGCGTGATGGCGAGCTCGCTGGCGCACTGGCAGCGCAGCAGCCTCTACCCCTCGATCGTGCGTTCGGTGAAGACCAGCGAACTGCTCGCCCAGGTCGAGGCGCCGGGCGTCATCGTGATGGCCAGCGCCTTCACGCCGGCCTCGATCTACGGCCATGCGCGGCGCCACTACATGCCGGTCTTCGGCACCGGCAAATTCCATTCGCGGCAGGACGACCAGCTTGTCGACTTTGCCGACTTCGAAGGCCACACCCTGCGAATCATCGTGGGCAACAAGCCGGTCGACCCGGCCCGCTATGCCGACTTTTTCGACCAGGTGCGGGCCTTCAGCGTGCAGCAGGACGGTGCCACCTTCCATGTCATCGAAGGCCAGGGCTTCCGGCTGGCGGCCTACCGCCTCGGCGTGCTGGCCGAGATCGACCGGCGCTACTACCAGATCCCCCGCATGCTGCCGATGAGCGACTGCGCCTTCTGCCAGCGCCTGTGCGGCGCCGTGCGCTGCAGCGGTGCCGAGCCGCCGGTGCCCGTGCCCGCCCTGCCGCCCGCGCAGGCGCCGCGCGCGCCGCTGCGCTTGGCCGAAGCCCTGCGTGCACCGGCCGTGCCTGCCCAGGCGCCGGCTTCGGCCGCGCCGGAAGGCGGTGCCGAATGAAGGCCGCATCCGCCTCGGCCGCCGCAGCCGCCGCCGCCCGCGACCCGGCGGGTCCGGTGGTCGCGGCCTTCGACTTCGACGGCACCCTGACCCGCGGCGACAGCCTGATCCCCTGGCTGCGCGGCGGCCTGGGCATGGCCCGCCTCGGCTGGGCCCTGGCCCGGACCAGCCCGGCCCTGGCCGCCTGGCAGCTCGGCCGCATCAGCAACGAGGCGGCCAAGCTCGTGCTGCTGCGCCACACCGTGGCCGGCCGCAGCCGCAGCGAGCTGGCCGGCTGGACCGATCGCTTCCTGCAGCAGACCCTGCCCGGCCTGCTCGATGCGCGCGCCCTGCGGCGCCTGGCCGCCCACCAGGCCGCCGGCCACCGCTGCGTGCTGGTCAGCGCCTCGCCCGAGGTCTACCTGGACGCCGTGGCCCGCCAGCTCGGCTTTGACGCCCTGCTCTGCTCGCAGCTCGACTGGCAGGACGAACGCGCCAGCGGCCGCTTGCGCGGCGCCAACTGCTACGGCGAAGAGAAAGTCCGCCGCCTGCAAGCCTGGTGGGCCGATCGGCCCCCCTCGGTGCTCTGGGCCTATGGCGACACCCGCGGCGACCGGCCCATGCTGGCCCTGGCCGACCACGGCATCTATGTCGGCAAGCCGGACGGCCGGGCGCACTACGAGCGACTGCCCGGGCTCACCGGCTGAGCCTGGGAAACGGGCCTGCCGGTCCCTCAGGCCGCGACGGTCTTGAACACGGCGATGGCCTCGGTCAGCCGCTGGGCCTGGGTCTGGAGACTGGCCGCGGCCTCGGAACTTTGCTGAACCAGGCTTGCGTTCTGCTGGGTGGCATCGTCGAGCTGGCTGACGGCGGTGTTGACCTGGTCGATGCCCGCGTTCTGCTCGCTGGAGGCCTGACTGATGTGCGAGATGAGCTTCGTGACCTGGGACACCCGGTCGACGATGTCGCTCATGGCACGACCCGCATCGTCGACCAGCGAGCTCCCTGCCTCCACCGTCTCGACGCTGGCCTGGATGAGCTGCTTGATCTCCTTGGCCGCCTCCGCGCTGCGCTGGGCAAGGCTGCGCACCTCGCTGGCCACCACCGCAAAGCCCCGGCCCTGCTCGCCGGCACGCGCTGCTTCGACGGCGGCATTCAGCGCGAGGATGTTGGTCTGGAAAGCGATCCCGTCGATGGTGCCGATGATGTCGCCGATGCGCCGCGAGCTGCTGCTGATGTCCGACATGGTGTCGACCACCCGGCCCACCACCTCGCCCCCTCGGCTCGCGGCACCGCTGGCCTCGGCGGCCAGCCGGGTGGCGTTGTGCGCGGTCTCGGTGTTGTTGCGCACGGTGGCCGTCATCTGCGACATGGAGGCAGCGGTCTGCTGAAGCTGCGCCGCAGCCTGTTCGGTGCGCGTGCTCAGGTCGCCGTTGCCGCTGGCGATCTCGTCGCTGGCGCGCCGCACGCCACCCACCTGCTCGCCGACGTCGTCGACCAGGGACTTGAGGTTCAGGCCCGCCTGGTTGATCGCGCGCATGAGCATGCCGATCTCATCGATGCGGTTGAAGTGCAGGTTCTGCCCGGCCTGGCCCGCAGCGACGCTCTGCGCCTGGGCCAGCACCTGGCGCAGCGGCCGCACGATCTGGGCATTGAGCACCCAGATCTTCAGCGCGGTACCCAGGGCGAGCACGCCGGCCAGGCCCAGCATGCCGCCGCCGTCCAGCCCGAAACCATGGGCGGCCAGCAGGGCCAGGGTCGAGATCAGCATCAGCGGCAGCGCCAGGCGCCAGGCGATGGGCAGGGTCTGGCCGACCGAGCGCCAGGCCATCAGGCCCCGGTGCACGATGAGGCCGCGGTGGAAGACGCGGCTGCCGGCGCGCCCCTCCCGGAAGGCACGGTAGGTGGCCTCCGCCTGGCCGACCTCGTCACGGCTGGGTCGGGTCCGGACCGACATGTAACCCACCATGCGCCCGCCGCGCACCACCGGCGTGGCATTGGCGCGCACCCAGTAGTGATCGCCATCCTTGCGGCGGTTCTTGACCAGCGCGGTCCAGGACTGGCCGGACTGCAAGGTCTTCCACATGTCGGCGAAAGCCTCGCGGGGCATGTCGGGATGCCGCACCATGTTGTGCGGCTGGCCCAGGATCTCGTCGCGCTCGAAGCCGCTGACCTTGATGAAGGCCTCGTTGGCGTAGGTGATGTGGCTCTGCGTGTCGGTGCTCGACATCAAGGTGGCATCGGCCGGGAAGTCGTATTCACGTTGCGTGACGGGCAGGTTCTGGCGCATGACGTTCCCTTCGCTTGTCCAAGACAAGCCTGTTTCGGACGTCGCGCAGGAACCTTGAGGACGGGCCGCAAGGGAGGGGCCTCCGTCCGGGCAAGCCGAGAACTTCTTCTCGGCTTGCCGCGTCGCGGGATCTCGCGCCTGCACCCAGCCTTGCGGAGTCCGGAGGTTGCAGCCTGGTCTGGCCTGAACGGCTCCGCGCTGCCGACTTCGAATCCGGCAGCAGCCCCAGGCGGCAGGCCCTCGGCATCGAAGGGCACCAGGGCTGGCTCAAGCTGGGGGGGCCATGTCTGCCGTGACGCGGCCATCGGCCTGCAACTCGGGCTCGATGATGGCTGTCATTGTCTGCAAGCGGATGCGCGGCTTGCTGGTGAGTCCCGCATCGTGCGCATACCGGGCAAAGCAGCGCGCGCCGTTGCCGCATTGCTCCACCTCGCCCCCATCGGCGTTGATGATGCAGTAGGTGAAATCAACACCAGGGGCGGCCTAGCCGGGCTCGACGATCAGGATCTGGTCGACCCCGAAACGGTACTGGGCTTCGCTCAGGTCAAGGCGATGCTGTGATGCGGTGCGGGATTCCGGGCTGGACCGTCCCGGCGCATCCCGGTCAGGCCTGAGCCGACCCCACGAACAGACGGGGCGAGACCGAGTGCGCGGGTTTGCGCACTGGCGAATCAGCGAGTTAACGTTGCTTAGCGTTGCGTCCTCCCGCACTGTTTTGCAGCCGGGCACGGCGTCGAACCTGGGATGTCCTGCAGGCCGGCGCCGCGCTCGACGGACCCGTGCGAAGGCGCGGCCTCGAACACTGGTCGACCGACCGCCGGAACTGGAAACCCTTGAAAGGAGCATGGCAATGAAGCTTTCGAAATCGGTGCTGGCGGCAGCCCCCTCGTCGTCGGCACGGGCCTGGCGCAGGCTGCGCTAGTGGACGCAGGGTGGGTTGCATGAGGCTGCTGCGAATTGAGCCCCACAACGCGGCACCAGTCGGGCTTGGCGCTTCGCCCACGGTCCCGGCGTCGACCTGCCGCGCCGTCATCCGCGAGCCGGACGACTGCAAGGACCGCGGGCTGGATGCGTGGCCGTCATTCCCCCCCCCACGACAAAATCCCCCCCGAATCAGGGGTTTGCCCCCACCACCAGTTTGACAACTGCGGACGCCTTGCTGGCCTAACATTTTCCGCTGGACGGTGTGGCGCAACCGCAGTGGTCTGGGTGCAGGCCGAAACGGCCCGCCAGCGTCAGCCGCAGCGGTCGATCGACCAACCACTGAACCATACGAAGGAGCCATCATGGGCAAGAAAATGAACAAGGCGGAGGTCATCTTTCCGCTGAACGACAAGAAGGTTGCGCCTGCGGCTTTCGTCTGGATGCATGCCGAGAAGGCCATCCTTGAGAAGATCGGCGACGACAACGCTTCGTCCATCCAGAAGAAGGGTGCACTGGAAGCGGTGCTGAAGGCCAGGGAGGACAAGGAACTCAAAGAGGCGTACATCAAGGTCGGCCCCCTCGAAGGTGCGGAGCACCTCTATCTGCGCATCAAGGCCAAGCGTCTCTTCAAGGACTACGAAGACGACTATGTCCTTGTCAAGGACTACAGGCAGATGATCGTCAAGCGGGCCGAGGGGCAGAAGCAGCTCCAGGAGTTCATCGCCAAGGAGCAGGCTCCCATGATGGATGTGGATACCAGCAGCATCTCGAAGAATTTCAAGGCGCTGGAAGAACACACCAAGGGCCGCGAAGAAGGCCTCAGGCTGGTTAAGAAGTTCCTCGAAGACTTCAAGCCCTACGTCAAGCAGATGCAGGAACTTCGCGAGGGTGGTCGGGGCACGTTGGAGAAGAGCCGGCTCCTCGCGCAGACCGTCACCCAGAAGGAAACTGAATTTGCCAATGGCGACTTCATCAAGGGGCGTGGTGCGCTGGACCGCCGGATCGACAGTGCTCTGGACCAAGTGCCCGAGCTGAAGTCGGAGGTGAAGAGTCTGCGCAAGCGGGCCGCGGTCGCGTTCGACGGCGGCATGCGCGTGATGGCGGAAATCCGGGACATTCGCGACCAGGTTCTGTCGGAACAGCAGGAACACGAACTCGAGATGGAGCTGGCCGGAGCGGAGTTCCTCAAGAGCGACGAATTGCGGCTCAAGCAATTGGAGGTGCTGAAAGTGCAGGTCGGCGCTCTCGTCAATCACGGAACCGTGACCAAGCTGAAGAGCTGGTCGATGATCGAGCGGTTGACGGAGGCGGGAATCCCTGCCATGCGCAACACAGGCGATGACAAGGGCTATCTCGGCTACAAGGCCAAGCGCGACGAGTGCGCCGAGGCATTCCAGTTCGCCGCCACCCTGCTGCCCCGGGTCGCCACCCTGCAGAAGCGAATCGCCTTGCTGATGAAGGGTGATCCGACGCCGGGACCCAAGGCAGCGAAGGCGATCCAGGAGGAGTTCTCACGCCTGAGCCCTGTCTCCGGAATCCTCAAGGATGCGCCAAGCGAGCGCGTGAAATTCGAAGAGATGGTCCGCATCTGCGACAAGAAGTGGGGGAGTCTCGTCGAGGAGGACTGACGCCCGACCCCGGGCGGATCAGGCCGCAGAATCGAAGGCAGCCCCGGGCGCCTGCCCGGCCATCCCGCGGCACTTCTTTCGGAGCCGCCCAGATGACGACCACACTGGTCCGCAACGGCCGCGTGATCACCGCAAGCGACGACTACGTGGCCGACCTGCTGCTCGATGGCGGCGTGGTCCGGCAGATCGGGCTGAAGCTCGCGGTGGGCGCCGATGTCGCGGTGGTAGATGCCACGGGCCTGTACGTGCTGCCCGGCGGCGTCGACACGCATGTGCACCTGGAAAACGTCATCGGCCACATCGTCACCTGCGAACCCTTCGCCAGCGGCACCAAGGCCGCGGCTTTCGGCGGCACCACCAGCGCATAGGAAATTCAAACGCCCCCCCAAAGTCCGACGAGCAGACTGGACCGCGGCCAGCCAGGACGGGCCGTCCGCGGACGTCCGCGGCAGTCAGATCGTGAGATCGTGGCTGCGGCGCCCGTTCGGACCGCCTCGCCGCTCCCCCTGGTGACCTGCAACCCGCCATCCGTACCAAGGCAATAGAGAAGAATCCGCGCAACCGACAGGAAGCGCGATGCGCAAGAGCAGATTCACAGACGAGCAAGTCATCGGGTTCATCAAGCAGGCCGA
>NZ_JAERRA010000001.1:2267018-2288221 GCF_016735685.1 Piscinibacter lacus | reverse complement strand
GTAGGTGTAGCTCACCGAGCCGGCATTGCCGCCGGTGCCGCTGTCGTTGCTGCTGAGCAGGCTCAGCGTGCCGCCCAGGGAGCCGCTGGTCTTGGTCTGGCTGTAGCTCAGGACATCGCGGGTGTCGATGTCGCTGAAGTTCACCGAGACGGTGGTGCTCAGATTCGGCGAAGCGGCGTCTTCGGTCACCGCACCGTTGCCGACGCTGGTGACGGTGGGGCGATCATTCGTACCCGTCACGGTGACGGTCACCAACTGACTGACCGAACCTCCCTTGCCGTCGCTAGCCGTAATCGTGAAAGTCTCGGTGGCGGTCTGGCCCAATGCCAAAAACTGCGTGGCGCTGTTGGCCACGCGGTAGGTGTAGCTCACCGAGCCGGCATTGCCAGTGAACCCGCTGTCGTTGATGGACAGCAAAGTGAGCGTGCCGCCGAGGGTGCCGCTGGTCTTGGTCTGGCTGTAGCTCAGGACATCGCGGGTGTCGATGTCGTTGAAGTTCGCCGACACCGTGGTGCTCAGGTTCGCAGACGTCGTGTCCTCGGTGACTGCACCGTTGCTGAAAGTCGTGACAGTGGGCTGATCGTTGCTGCCCGTCACGGTCACGGTCACCACCTGGCTAACCGAACCACCCTTGCCATCGCTGGCCGTGATCGTGAAGGTCTCAGTGGCGGTTTGGCCTGCGGCCAAGAACTGTGTGGCGCTGTTGGCCACGCGGTAGGTGTAGCTCACCGAGCCGGCGTTGCCGGTGGTACCGCTGTCGTCGCTGCTGAGCAGGCTGAGCGTGCCGCCCAGGGAGCCGCTGGTCTTGGTCTGGCTGTAGCTCAGGACATCGCGGGTGTCGATGTCGTTGAAGTTCACCGAGACGGTGGTGCTGAGATTCGGCGAAGCGGCGTCTTCGGTCACCGCACCGTTGCCGACGCTGGTGACGGTGGGGCGATCATTCGTACCCGTCACGGTGACGGTCACCAACTGACTGACCGAACCTCCCTTGCCATCGCTAGCCGTAATCGTGAAAGTCTCGGTGGCGGTCTGGCCCAATGCCAAAAACTGCGTGGCGCTGTTGGCCACGCGGTAGGTGTAACTCACCGAGCCGGCATTGCCAGTGAACCCGCTGTCGTTGATGGACAGCAAAGTGAGCGTGCCGCCCAGGGAGCCGCTGGTCTTGGTCTGGCTGTAGCTCAGGACATCGCGGGTGTCGATGTCGTTGAAGTTCGCCGACACCGTGGTGCTCAGGTTCGCAGACGTCGTGTCCTCGGTGACTGCACCGTTGCTGAAAGCCGTGACAGTGGGCTGATCGTTGCTGCCAGTGACAGTTAACTGCAAGCTGTTCCCGGTGAGTGTCGCCTGTGCACCCGGTGCCACGCTTAGAACGTCGTAACTGAAAGACACGGCCGCGCCTTGCCCTGACGATAACGCCTCGGACGACGCCCCATGAGCGATAAAGGTGTACCTCCCCGTCCGGTTGATGGTGAGCGTGCCATGGTCTGTCGCCAACGAGACATCTTCTCCGCTCATGGGAACATCAACGAATTGCGTGCCCATGCTGATTCTGCTAATGACCTCAGAGTTGTCGCTCTCGATCAGGTCACCGCTGACCTGAAGGTTCTCGGTCACGAAGGCGCTGTCATTGCGTGAAGTGAAAGCCATGGGGTACTCCTGTTTTTTCGCGTGCGTAATGTATCCAAGTGCATCTTGATTTCAAACGCTCGCTTCGCTTAAAAAACCAACAACACCCCCTCAAGCGGGTTGACTTGGGCTGTTGGGCGCAGGTCACCCCTGGAGTTGCAAGAAAATTCGGATGCGTCGTTGGTCATTGCGCGGGTACTCGGCGGAGAGATCCCGCATGGCCTGGATAACGGGCGCGTCCTTGGCCGGCATGTGCAGTTCGTAGCTCAACGACGAGCGGGAGATGCTGAGCGGCCCGCAAGCACGACGCAGCGACAAGCCCCGGCGGTTAGTCTGCTCATTCAGCGCGCGTCGCACCTGCGGGCTCACCACTTTTTTGCGTTGATCTCCTTGAGCACTCTGATGTCGAGGGCCGCTCCGACCAGCAGCTTCTTGAGCAGGGAGTTCTCCAACTCCCGGGCCTTGAGGCGCTTGACGTCAGCGGTCTTCATGGTGCCGAAGTGCTTGCGCCAGGCGTAGATCGTGGGCTCGCTGACTTTGTGCCTCTATGCAGCCTCGGTCACGCTGCTGCGCTCGGCTTCTCGCAGGATCGTGACCATCTGCTCTTTGGTGAAGGCGAGCGGGTCGCGGGCGACGCTCAAGCAAGACCCCACATCGGCACATGGCCCGCAGACGCTAGACTTTTGCCTTCGCTCATGAAATATGCCGTTTTCCAGTATCTCCAGGGCTGCACCAGGCAAGCGGCGAGGCAGCGCGCATCGCGAATGGACTTCCCAGCGCTTCGCAGGCTGATGCCCCTGGTGGTACGGCAAACTTGTTGCGAGAAGCCTCTGGCCCTGGATGCTCTTTTGCTGGGTCGCGGGCTGAAGTGCTTTTCAGCCTCGGTCCGGCGAATGGCCTGCACGCCTTCGGGTAGCAGTCACGTCAGCCCCCACACCTTGGTGAAACGACCGGACCGCGCTGCGCCTGTGCGGCACCCTCTGTGGGCATGGTTGCCCCGTCCTGCCCCATGAGTCCCAATCCCTCTGCACCGAGAGGCCCCCTGGACGAACTGGCTGGGGCCCTGTCCAGCCTGCGAGGGCATGCCCGGCTGGCCCTGGGCTACAGCCTGGTGGTGAATCTGCTGGCGCTGGCGCCCACGTTCTACATGCTGGAGACCTACGGCCGCGTGGTGAACAGCCGCAGCGAGAACACCTTGCTGATGCTCACGGTGGCGGTGCTGTTGGCTTATCTCGTGATGGAGGGCGCCGACTGGGTGCGCGGTCAGGTGCTGCACAAGGCCGCGGTGCGGCTGGATGCGCAGTTGCGCAGCCGCTTGTTTGACGCCACCTTCGAGGCCCAGCTCCGTGGCATGCCCCTTGGCCCGCAGGCGCTCAACGACCTGAAGACCCTGGGCAGCTTCGTGGCCGGGCCGGTGATGAGCGCGCTGGTGGATGCGCCGATGTCGCTGTTCTTCATCGTCTTCATCTTCCTGGTCAGCCCGGTGCTGGGTGCGGTGGTGCTGCTCGCGGCCCTGGCAATGATCGTCATCGGCCTGGTGGCCGAACGGCGGACCCGCCCGGTGCTGACGGCCGCCCAGCGCAGCGGCGTGGAGGCGCAGCGCTATGCCACCACCAGCCTGCAGAACGCCCAGGTCATCGAGGCCCTGGGCATGTGGGCCTCGATCCGCGACCGCTGGCTGAGCAAGCAGAACCTGATGCTGGCCCAGCAGGCCGAAGCCTCCGACCACACCGGCACAGGCGCCGCACTTTCGAAGTTCGTGCAGATCGCGCAGGGCTCGCTGGTGCTGGGCGTGGCGGCTTGGCTGTCCCTGGCGGGCGAGCTGGATCCGAACGGCATCGCGATGATGGTCGCGTGGACCCTCTCCAGCCGCTCGCTGGGCCCGCTGCAGCAGCTCATCACCCAATGGAGGCAAGTCATCCAGGTGCGCGACAGCCAACAGCGTCTGCGCCAGTTCCTGGCCGGCATGCCGCCGCGCCAGCCCGCCATGGCCCTGCCGGCGCCGCGCGGCGCCTTGCAAGTCGAGCAACTGGTGGCAGGCCCGCCCAACAGCGCGGTGCCGGTGCTCAAGGGCCTGAACCTGCAGCTTGCTGCGGGCGAGGCCATGGCGGTGGTCGGGCCCTCGGCCTCGGGCAAGTCCACCCTGGCGAGGCTGCTGATCGGCCTGTGGCCGGCCACTGCCGGCCGGGTGCGGCTGGACGGCGTGGACATCTACGCATGGAACAAGGAAGAACTGGGTCCGCACATCGGCTACCTGCCACAAGAGGTCGAGCTCCTCGACGGCAGCCTCGCTGACAACATCGCCCGCTTTGGCGAGGCCGATCCGCTGCTGGTGCAGCGCGCGGTGCAGCAAGTTGGCCTGGAGGAGATGGTGGCCGGCCTGCCCGAGGGCCTGGAGACCCGCATCGGCGCGGGTGGCGTGGTCCTCTCCGGTGGCCAGCGCCAGCGCGTGGCCCTGGCCCGGGCGATCTACGGCCAGCCCAAGTTCATCGTGCTTGACGAACCCAACGCCAGCCTGGACGAGGCCGGTGACCGCGCCCTGCTGCACACCCTGCAAGGCCTCAAGGCCCAAGGCACGACCCTGGTGGTGATGACCCACCGCACCAGCGTGCTGCCGGCCATCGACCGCATCCTCGTGTTGCGCGAGGGGACCGCCGCAGCCTTCGGGCCGCGCGACGAGGTGATGGCCGCCCTGCGGGGCCAGCCTCCCGGCGCCGCGCCGGCTGCTCGACCTCAGCTTGCCAGCGAAGGACACGGTGCATGAGCACGCCCGACCCCCGCCCCGGCCTGGGCCGCATGCTCTGGGCCTTCCGCAAGGAATTCCTGCTGGCCGGTCTCTTCAGCATGGTGGCCAACCTGCTGATGCTGACGCCAACCCTCTACATGCTGCAGGTCTTCGACCGCGTCTACATCAGCCAGAGCGAGCTCACCCTGCTGGTGGTGACCGTCATCATGGTGATGCTGGTGGGCTGGATGGCCGCGGCGGAGTGGCTGCGCAGCCGCCTGCTGGTGCGGGTGGGCGTGCAGCTCGACACCGCCCTGGCCGAGCGGGTCTACCGAGCCAGCTTCCGGGCCGAGCTGACGCAGAGCGGTCACCAAGCCAACCAGGCGCTCGGCGACCTGACCCAGCTTCGCCAGTTCCTGACCGGCAATGGCGCCATCGCCTTCTTCGATGCGCCCTGGACACCGGTCTACATCGTGGTGAGCTGGCTGCTGCACCCCACGCTGGGCCTGCTGGCCTTGGTTTTCGTGATCCATCTGCTGCTGCTGGCCCTGCTCAACCAGCTCTTGACCCGGCGCGCCGCCCAGCAGGCGGGCCAGGCCGAGGTGGCAGCCAATGCCTACCTGCTGGGCAAGCTGCGCAATTCGGAGCTCATCGCCACCCTGGGCATGCTGGGCGATCTGCGCCGCCGCTGGCTCCAGCGCCACCGGGCCGCCCAGGCGGCCCAGGCCCGCGCGCAGGATCGCGGCCAGGCCATGACCACCGTCGTCAAATTCGTGCGCTACAGCCAGCAGTCGCTGTCTCTCGGCGCGGGCGCCTGGCTGGCGATTCAAGGCGAGATCTCGCTGGGCGCGATGATTGCGGCCAGTGTGTTGATGAGTCGTGCCTCTGCGCCCATCGAGATGCTGGTCAGCACCTGGTCGCAGTTCCAGTCGGCGCGGGCCGCCCACGGGCGCCTGGCCGAGTTGCTGGCCGAGCATCCTGAAGCCGAGCCGGGCCGACAGCGCCACCGTCTGGCCGGCGCGGTGACCTTGCAAGGCTTCTCCGCCACCGCGCCGGGCCGTGTCGAGCCCATCGTCCATCCCCTGGACCTGCACATTCCGGCCGGCCAGGTGCTGGCCATCCTCGGCCCTTCGGGCTCGGGCAAGAGCACGCTCGCTCGCGGCCTGCTGGGCATCTGGCCGCAAGCCGGTGGGCGGGTGCTGCTTGACGGCGAGGACCTGGCCGGCCAGGACCGCGCCGCACTTGGCCCGCAAGTCGGCTACCTGCCCCAGGATGTGGAACTGTTCGAAGGCAGTCTGGCCGAGAACATCGCCCGCTTCGGCAAGGTGGATGCGCCCCAAGTCATCGCTGCAGCACAGCGCGCGGGTCTGCATGAGCTGATCCTGCGCTTCCCGCGCGGCTACGACACACCCATCGGCCCCAGTGGGGCCGGCCTCTCGGGCGGCCAGCGCCAGCGCATCGGTCTGGCCCGCGCGATGTACGGCGACCCACAACTGCTGGTGCTCGACGAGCCCAATGCCAACCTGGACGATGCCGGCGAGCTGGCCCTGCTGCGCGCCGTGGAAGACCTCAAGGCGCGCGGCAAGACGGTCGTGTTGATCACCCACCGCGGCGGCGTGCTGCAGCAGGTGGACCGCCTGCTGCTGATGCAGCAGGGCCGCATCGTGGCCGATGGCCCGCGCGATGCCGTGCTGGCCAGCTTGCGGCCCCCCCAGAACCCCGCCTCGGCCGGCCCGCTTGCCGGCGCGAACCCCGTGCCCGCCTGAACGGGAGCCACCATGCCCACCCCCGACAAGAACGCGCTCATCCCGATCGAGGCCGAGGACGCCATCCAAGCGCCTGGCGACACCGGCCGCATCGCCCGCATCGGCTTGCTCATCCTGGGTTTGGGCTTTGGCGGCTTCCTGGCCTGGGCGGCGTATGCGCCGCTCGACGAAGGCGTGCCCACCCATGCCACCGTCTCGATCGACACCAAGCGCAAGCCGGTTCAACACCCACAGGGCGGCCGGGTGCGCGAGGTGCGGGTACGCGAGGGCCAGCAAGTGCAGGAAGGTGAACTGCTGATGCGCCTGGGCGATGCCGTGGCCCGCGCCCACCATGAGGCAAGCCGGCAGCGTTACTTCAGCCTGCGCGCCGCCGAAGGCCGCCTGCTGGCCGAGCAAGCCGGCAGCGAGCGCATCAGCTTTCACCCCGACTTGGCCCCGGTGGCCCAGGAAGACCCGCAGATCCAGCAGCATCTTCTGACCCAGCAGCAGCTTTTCGCAAGCCGCCGGACCGCCCTGGCGTCGGCCATCTCGGCCATGCAGGAAAGCATCCGCGGGCAGGAAGAGCAGATCCGCAGTCTGGAGCTGATGGCCGGCAGCCGCAAGACGCAGATGGACCTGCTGGCCCGCGAGCTGCAAGGCGTGCGCAATCTGGTGGCCGAAGGTTATGCCCCGGCCAATCGGCAGATGGAGCTGGAGCGCGCCCAGGCCGAGCTCACCGTCAGCAGCAACGAACTGCTGGCCAGCCAGGCCCAGGCGCGCAGCACCATTCAGGAGTTCCGCCAGCGCATCGAGGCGCAGCGTGCCGAGTACCGCAAGGAAGTGCAGACGCAACTCGCCGAAGTGCAACGCGAGGTGCAGGCCGAGGTCGAGCGCTTCAAGGCCGTTGCCGAGGACCTGCGCTACACCGACATCAAGGCCCCTGTCAGCGGACAGGTGGTGGGCCTGACGGTGCACAGCCCGGGTGCCGTGGTCGGGGCGGGCCAGAAGATCATGGACATCGTGCCCGGCGACGAGGCCCTGGTGCTGGAGGCCCAGGTGCCCCAGCACGTGATCGACCGCATCGCACCGGGCAAGTTGGTCGATGTGCGTTTCTCGGCCTTCGCCCATGCCCCCCAACTGGTGGCCGAGGGCCGGCTGGATTCGCTGAGCCGCGACATCCTGATCGACGAGGTCACCCGCTTGCCCTACTACCTGGCGCGCATCTCCCTGACCGAGGCGGGCCTCAAGACCCTGGGCCGCCACCAGTTGCAGCCCGGCATGGGCGCCGAGGTGCTCATCAAGACCGGCGAGCGCAGCGTGCTGACCTACCTGCTGCATCCGCTGACCAAGCGCCTGGCGGCATCCCTGAAGGAAGAGTGAGATGGCCAGGCAGCCCTCGTTTCCCGTCTGCCAGCGCTTCGGCGTGCTGGCCCTGGCCCTCGGCCTCATCGTCCCGGCCTGGGGGCAGGCCCCCGAGGCTGGCGCAATCGAAGCCAGCCAACCCCAGCGCGTGGATTTGCTGCGCAGCTATCAACTGGCCCTTGAGCGGGACCGTCTGCTCAAGGCCGCCCGCGCCCGCGCCGAGGCCACCCGTGAACTGCTGCCTCAGGCCCAGGCCCAGCAGCGCCCCAACGTCTCGGCGGCCTACTCCCGCGGCGAGAACGAGCAGCGCACCCGCGTCGGCGCCGTCGAGCTTGACCAGCGCTACCCGTCCGATAGCTTCAGTCTTACCCTGTCCCAGCCCCTTTACCGCAGCCAGATCGGCGCCCAGATTCAGCAGGCCGAGGCCCGCGTGGCGGCGGGCGAGGCACAACTGGCGAAGGACGGCCAGGACATGGGCACCCGGGTGGTGACGGCCTACCTGGAAGCCCTGCTGCAACGTGATCGCCTGCTGCTCATCGAAGCCCAGTCCAGCAGCGTGCAGGCCCAGCTCAAGGCCGCCCACCTTGCCTTGCAGTCCGGCTCGGGCACGCGCACCGACATTGACGAGCTGCAAGCCAGGCTCGATGTGCTCGCGGCCGACGCCATCCAGGTTGCCGGGGCCATCGAGGTCAGCCGCCAGCAGTTGGAGATCTTAATCGGCCAGGCCGTGGAGGCGCTGGAGACCATCGGCGAGAGCTCGCTGGCCGGCGTGCTGGACCGCTTCGAACCCGGCGAGCTGGGCCCCTGGCTGGACCGTGTCCTCCTGGCAGCCCCCGAGCTGAAGGTGCTTCAAGGTCGTCTGGACGCCGCCCTGGCCCAGGTCGAGATTGCCCGCGGCGGTCACCGGCCCCTCGTGGATCTGATCGCCCGACACAGCAACTCCTCCAGCGAGACCGTTGCGCTCGTGGGCAGCGACATTCGCCAGACCTATCTCGGCGTGCAGGTGCAATGGCCCCTGTACGCTGGCGGTCGGGTGGACAGCGAAATCCGCCAGGCCCTGGCCAGCTTGGACGAGGTCCGCCAGACCCTGGCCTACGCCCGGGACGATCTGGCCTTGCGCCTCAGGCGCGAGCACCAAGCCGTTCGCGAGGGCCTGGCCCGCGTGCCCGCACTGGAAAAGGCCCTGCGCTCGGCCGAGCAAGTGGTGGTCTCCAACCGCAAGGGTGTCGAGGCGGGCACCCGCACCACCCTGGATGTGCTCAACGTCGAGCAACAGCGCTACAACACCCGTCTGGACTTGGCCCGCACACGCTACAGCCTGCTCGCCGCATGGGCCCGCTTGCAGGGCTTGGCCGGCAATCTGGACGAGCAGGAGGTGCTGCGCCTGAACTCCGTGCTGGGCGGCAGCCCGGCGGGGTCTGCGCCCGCAAGGGCCGAAGTCGCACCCACCGAGCCGACTGAGTTGGCGGCTACCGAAGCGCCCGAGGCTGCATCGACCGAACCGTCCGTACCGTCGCCGGTGGCGCCCGCTAAGCCCTGAGCGCGGCCCAGGCGAAGCGGGTAGGCGGGCTGGCCGGCCTCTTGGCGATCAGAACGCTCCCAGTGCCGCCACGCCCTGCATCACAGCCACCCCGATATCCACAAGCACCTGCACAGCGCTGCTGGCATGGTTCCAGACGACATAGGTCTTGCCGCCGCGGCTGGCCGTACTGCTCGGAGACGAGCTAGCCCGCTTTGCGGGCGTCATCAATGCTGGTCGCGCTCACTCCTATGCCATCGTGGCCGCGCGAGAGCCCCGCGAGTTGCCTAAGTGTCGTGTCCCGGATGAATGGCTCCTTGGCCGCCGGCATGCGATCCTCGTGGGCCGGGAGGTCTTGCCGGGCTTGCTGGCAGACTCGAACCACCGGGGCTCACGATGCTGATCAGGTTGCACAAGAACGCCACCACCACGCCGGCCACGCGCCTGGCGATCCAGCAGGCCCATGGCACCGAGGCCGAGCTGGCGCAGCGCTTCGGCCTGGGCAAGTTCACCATCCGCAAGTGGCGCAAACGCACCACGGTCGAGGATGGGAGCCATACCCCGCACCGACTGCAGACCAAGCTGAACGCCGGCCAGGAAGAGATCGTCGTCTACCTGCGCACGCACCTGCGCCTGTCGCTGGACGATTTGCTTGCGGTGGTGCGCGAGTTCATCGAGCCGAGCATGAGCCGCTCGGCGCTGGACCGCCTGCTGCGTCGGCGCGGCGTGAACCGCCTGCCCGAGCCCGAGGTCGCCAAGACGCAGGTCAAGTCCTTCAAGGCCTACGAGCCAGGCTACGTTCACATGGACGTGAAGTACCTGCCGCAGATGCAGGACGAGACCGAGCGGCGCGATGTGTTCGTGGCCATCGACCGCGCCACGCGCTGGGTCTTCATCGCCATCAAAGGCAGGAAGACGGCGAGCGCGGCGCGTTCGTTCCTCAACGCGTTGCACAAGGCTGCGCCCTTCAAGATCAAGACGCTGCTGACCGACAACGGGCGGGAGTTCACTGACCGGGCCTTCGGTCGGCGCGAGAAGGACGCCAGCGGCGCGCACGAGTTTGATGGGCTGTGCGAGGCGCTGGGCATAGAGCATCGGCTGACGAGGCCGAAGCACCCGCAAACAAACGGGATGGTGGAACGCTTCAACGGGCGACTGGCCCAGGTGCTGAAGTCGCACCGCTTCAACAGCGCGCAGGACTTGGAGACAACACTGCATCGCTTCGTCTGGCTCTACAACGAGCACCTGCCGCAGCGCGCGCTGGACCTGAACACGCCCGTTCAGGCGCTGAAGAAGTGGCAGTCCACGCACCCGGATTTGTTCTCAAAAAGGGTGGTCAATCACCCGGGACCCGACAAGAGGATGGACCCGGGCCGTCAGGCCAGCGCCCACGGTGCTTTGGTGTCGCGTCGCGCCCTCGCTGCATATCGTTGACCCTGCCACGCGCGACACCGTCGATTCGGGCTCGACCCGCCTCAATACATCGCGTCGCGTTCGGTTTGCCGCTCGGCTCAAAGCTCACCATGCTCCCCCACCCGCAAGGTGCGATGGATTTCATCGTTCACCAGGCCGATGGCCGAGGGGCGCTGCACCCCCGGCAGGACGCAGACGTCGTATAGCTCGCTCACCACGCCCTCGATGCTCAAGGCATGCACCATGGCCCCGCTGCGCAAGTCCACCACCACCACGCCGCAGCGTGCCGATATCTGCTTGTCGGCCAGGACCTGGTCGAGGGCCAGGCCGGAGAAAGTCTTGTTCTCGCGCGGCTTGGATAAGCCGATCAGGGCGTAGTCGCCCCAGAGCGCCAGGCCGCGGGCATAGCCCGGGCAGAAGGCGATCGGCTCGAATCGGCCCGCCTGCCGGTCGATACGGCCGAACTCTCCCGTGCCGGAATTGAGCACATACAACTCGCCGCGGTGCAGCCGCGGACTGTGCGGCATGGACAAGCCGCCGCAAACCACCTCGTGGCTGGGCACGTCAATCACCACACCCCCATCGCGCCGGTGCTCGCGCCAACCTTCGAAGACGTCGGTGCGCGCCACCGCGGTGACGTAGCGGGCCTGTCCGCCCTCCATGGCCAGCCCGTTGAGGTGGCAGCGGTCTTCGGGCTGCAGCGCGGTGATGAAGCGCGGCTTCCACACCGGCACGAAGCTGCTCGATTCGCTCACCGTCGCCAGGCAGGAGAACAGGGTGTTGACGAAGATCGGCACGCCCTGGGCATTGAGGCCCAGGTCATGCGCATCCACGTCGCCGGTCACCCAGGCCACATTGGGCACGTAGACCTTGTCATGCCCGGCCGCCGTGCGCTGCCCCGGCTCCAGCACGTTGTTGAGCCGCCAGATCTGAAACTTGCTGGTCAGGTAGACGCTGTCGCCCGCCTGGGCCAGGCCCATGCAGCGCGCAAAGGTCCGCTCGAAGATGGCCAGGTCGCCGTCGGGCTTGAGGCCCACCAGGAAGAACTTGCCGGCCTGGTAGGTGCTGAAGCCCAGGCTGATGCCTTGCTCGGCCTGCCAGGACACCCACTGGCGGCTGCCGTGGATCTCCAGGCGCGGGGCAGCTTCGGGGCTCGGCTCGGTCGGGGCGGGGGACTGATCGGCAGCGTTCATGGAAAGGATTCGCAGGGGAAGGGTGGACAAGAAAAGGTCAGCACAACAAGGAACGCCAGCAGGCTTCCAGGTCGCGGGTGTAGGCCTCGATCCGGTGCAGCGGCGAGGCCGCCATGGCCTGCCGCAGGGTCAGGCGCTGGGCCAGGGAGCGCGGGCCTTGCCGGCCCCAGTGCCGGGCGGCCTCGATGTAGGCCTCCTCGGTCGTCAGGACTTGCCCGGCTTGCGGCCCCAGCGGGGCCAGCAGGCTGGCGCCCATGCGCCGAACAAAGCCCCGCCCGGCCAGGCTGATGAGCGGCACGCCCATCCACAGCGCCTGCACGCTGGTGGTGCCACCGTGATAGGGGAAGGGGTCGAGGGCCACATCCATGTCGTGGTACTCGTCCATCATCCCGTCCAAGGCAGTGGGCCCACGCAGCTCCAGGCGCGTGCTCTCCAGACCGGCCGCGGCCAGGCGTGCGCTCAGGCGCTCGCGCACCAGGGCATCGTTCAGGGCCGGGGCCTTGATCAGCAGCCGTGCGCCGGGCACGCCGGTCACGATGGCGGCCCAGGCCCGCAAGCAAGCTTCGCTGAGCTTGGGCAGATTGTTGAAGGAGCCAAAGACCACACCCTCCCGCGCCGCCGGTGGGCGCAGGGCGTAATCCTCGTCCGGGGCGTAGCAGAAGACGCTGTGCGGCAGGTGCAGTACCCGCTCGCTGTGCAGTTCAAAGTCTTCCGGCGGCACGGTCAGCGGGTCGGCCACGTAGGCGTCCATGGTCGGCAGGCCGGTGGTCCAGGGGTAGGCCAGCAAGGTGGCCTGCACCGGCGCCGCACGCCGCAGGATCACCCCCAGGCGGTTGCGCGCGGTCAGGCCCGAAAGATCCACCAGCAGGTCAAGCTGGTCCCGCCGCAACAGTTCGCAGGCCGCCTCGTCCGACAAGCCGCTGATGTCGCGCCAGTGCTCCAGCGAGGCCTGGGCGTGGCGGGTGCGGGCGTCCGTCACGCGGCCGTTGTTGTAGAAGAAGACCTCGAAGGCATGCCGGTCATGCCCCAGCAGCACCGGCAGCATGAAGATGCACACCGGATGCTGGTGGTGCAGGTCCGCGCCCAGGTAGCCCAGGCGGATGCGCCGCCCCGCCCGCGGCGCGGCCGGCAGCGTCACGGCCGGCCAGGCCGCAAAGGCCTGCCGGTGCATCCGGCTCAGCTCCGGCGGGCTGAGCGCCTGTCGATACAGGGAGGCGAACAGGAAGCTTGCCTGCGCCGTCGGGTCCTCAGGCCGCTGGGTGGCGCGCTGCTGGTGCAGGCGCTGCGCCTCGTCGGCATCGCCCAAGCGTTCGGCCAGCAGGGCCTTCAGGTCATGCAGACCGGGATGGTCGGCATGGATCGACTGCAGCCGGTCGAGGCTGGTCACGGCATCCCGGCTGCGCCAGCCTTCAAGCTGCACCTTGGCCAGGTTGAACCAGGCATCCGCCTGCTGCGGGTGCAGGGCAGCGGCACGGCCCAGGGTGGTGCAAGCGTCGGCGACACGGTTCAGGCTGGCCTCCACCTCGGCCAGCCGGGTCAGCACAGCCAGCTCGGTGCTGGCCCGGGCCTGCTCCAGCGCCCGCTCGGCCAGGGGCTCCACGCCCAGGCGCTGGGCGCACTCGGCCAAGTCAACATGGTCGGCCGGCGTCAGCACCGGCCCCGCCTGGCGCCAGCTCTCCACCGCACGGGCCCAGTCGCCCTGCTGCTGGCGCAAGCGGGCCAAGGCCCGGTGCAGGGCCGGCGCATGCTCCGGCGCCTGCTCCAGGGCCATCTGGAAGTGAAACATCGCCTCCCGATGCCGGTCCAGGGATTCCAGCAGGCCGGTCAGCCGCACCCGCAGGCGGGGATGCGCCTGGGTGGCGGCCAGCCCCTCCAGCAGCACCGGCACCGCGGCCTGCGTGCCGCCCTCAAGCTGGGCCGCCTGGGCGGCCAGCATCCAGGCCGGCACATCCGCCGGCTGCTGGGCCAGCCAGGCCCGCAAGCTGACCAGGGCGGCCTCAGCCTGGCCGGCAGCCAGCAGGCGCTGGGCCTCGGCATGCGACCGCGCAGCGGGCGGTGGCACGGCCGGCGCGGCGCGCGGGCGGGGGGGCGGCAACTTCACGGCCTCAAGGCCGAAGCCCTGGCCGCGGCGAGGCCGCCCCCCCGCCGAGCCATCGGGCCTGGGCCGCAGCCTCAAGCCTCAGGCGGTGCCGGCCTCGTGCCGACGCACCGGCCAGGACGCAGGCGTTGCGCGGGCCGTGCATCAGAACGCTCCCAGCTCTGCCACACCTGACGTCACCGCCACCCCGGTGGCCACCAACACCTGCGCAGCGCTGCTGGCATGGTTCCAGATGGCATAGGTCTGGCCGCCGAGGCTGGCCGTGCTGCTGGTGTTCCAGCCGCTGCCCAGGCGCAGGGCATCGCCGGCGTTGCCGTCCACCACCAGTTGATGGCGGTTCACCGCGGCCCCCAGCCCAGTCCAGCCCGTGCCGCTGTTGAAGCTGTTGTGCCCGGCCATGTCCAGCACATCGCGCAGTTGCAGGCTCAGGCTGTTGTTGCCGTTGCCCGTCAAGTCGATGCGCTCGATGCTGTCGATGCGGCCGAAGCCGATGCCGCCGTTGTTGCCGACGTTGGCGATGCTGGCCAGGTTGAAGGCAATGCCGCCGCCCACCACTTGGATGGTGTCGATGCCGCTGCCGCCATCCACCCGGGCCAGGTTGCCGTTGGTGAGGCCACTGCTCAGCGCAGCAAGGTTGCTGGCATTGAGCTGGAACACATCGTTGCCGGCGCCGCCGTAAAGCACGTCGGCCCCGCCGTTGCCAATGAGGGTGTCGTTGCCAGCCCCGGCGGCGATGTTGTCCTCAGCCGCCGTGCCGGTCAGCGTCTCGGCTGCGGCGGTGCCCACTTGGTCGAAGGCGGTCTGGGCGAAGGCGCCGGTGGTGCTGCCGAAGATGACGTAGCTGCGGCCGGCATCGGTGCCGGCGCTGGGGTCGCTGCGGTCAGCCCCCACGATCAGGTCGGCCAGGCCGTCGCCGTTCACATCGCCTGCGGCGCTCACGCTGATGCCGCTTTGGTCACCCGCCGCCTGCCCGTTGATCACGAAGCCGCCAGTGCCGGCGGCCACTGCGGAGAGATTCACCCCCGTGCCCGTGCTCTTGCCGAAGACGACGTAGCTGCGGCCAGCAGAGGAGCCGGCGCTGGGGTCGCTGCTGTTGGCCCCCACGATCAGGTCGGCCAGGCCGTCGCCGTTCACATCGCCTGCGGCGCTCACGCTGATGCCGCTTTGGTCACCCGCCGCCTGCCCATTGATCACGAAGCCGCCCATACCCCCCGCCACCGCGCTGAGGTTCACCGCCGTGCCCGTGCTCTGGCCGAAGACGACATAGCTGCGGCCGGCAGAGGAGCCGGCGCTGGGGTCGCTGAGGATGGCCCCCACGATCAGGTCGGCCAGGCCATCGCCGTTCACATCGCCCGCGGCGCTCGCGCTGCGGCCGCTGTAGTCAAGCGCCGCCTGCCCGTTGATCACGAAGCCGCCCGTGCCGCCTGCCACCGCGCTGAGGTTCACCGCCGTGCCTGTGCTCTTGCCGAAGACGACGTAGCTGCGGCCGGCACCAGAGCCGGCAATGGGGTCGCTGCGGTCAGCCCCCACGATCAGGTCCGCCAGGCCGTCGCCGTTCACATCGCCCGCGGCGCTCACGCTGCGGCCGCTGTAGTCAAGCGCCGCCTGCCCATTGATCACAAAGCCGCCCACCCCTATCGCCACCGCGCTGAGGTTCACCTCGGTGCCCGTGCTCTTGCCAAAGACGACGTAGCTGCGGCCGGCAGAGGAGCCGGCAATGGGGTCGCTGCGGTCAGCCCCCACGATCAGGTCCGCCAGGCCGTCGCCGTTCACATCGCCTGCGGCGCTCACGCTGCGGCCGCTGTAGTCACCCGCCGCCTGCCCATTGATCACGAAGCCGCCCACACCGGCTGCCACCGCGCTGAGGTTCACCGCCGTGCCCGTGCTCTTGCCGAAGACGACGTAGCTGCGGCCGGCATTTAAGACGGCGCTGGGGTCGCTGAGGTCGGCCCCCACGATCAGGTCGGCCAGGCCATCGCCGTTCACATCGCCTGCGGCGCTCACGCTGCGGCCGCTGAGGTCATACGCCGCCTGCCCGTTGATCACGAAGCCGCCCGTGCCGCCCGCCACCGCGCTGAGGTTCACCCCCGTGCCCGTGCTCTTGCCGAAGACGACGTAGCTGCGGCCGGCAGAGGAGCCGGCGCTGGGGTCGCTGCCGAGGGCCCCCACGATCAGGTCGGCCAGGCCATCGCCGTTCACATCGCCTGCGGCGCTCACGCTGCGGCCGCTGTAGTCACCCGCCGCTTGCCCGTTGATCACAAAGCCGCCCACGCCCGCTGCGATGGCCGAAAGGTCCAGAGGGGCCGCTGGCGGCAGCGCCACATTGTTCAGGCCCACCCCCTGCCTCACCAGCACCTGCGCCGCGCTGGTGTTGTGGTTCACGATCACATAGTTCTGGCCCCCCAGGCTGGCCGTGCCCGAGCGGGTCCAGCCGGCGTCGAAGTTGACGGCATCGCCTGCGTTGCCCTCCACCACCAGTTGATGGCGGTTCACCGCGGCCCCCAGCCCAGTCCAGCCCGTGCCGCTGTTGAAGCTGTTGTGCCCGGCCATGTCCAGCACATCGCGCAGTTGCAGGCTCAGGCTGTTGTTGCCGCTGCCCGTCAGGTCGATGCGCTCGATGCTGTCGATGCGGCCCAAGCCGATGCCGCCGTCGTTGCCGACGTTGGCGATGCTGGCCAGGTTGAGGGCAACCCCACCGCCCACCACTTGGATGGTGTCGATGCCGCTGCCACCATCCACCCGGGCCAGGTTGCCGTTGCTGAGGCCGGTGCTCAGCGCAGCAAGGTTGCTGGCATTGAGCTGGAACACATCGTTGCCGGCCCCGCCGTAGAGCACGTCCGATCCACCATTGCCAACCAGGGTGTCGTTGCCAGCCCCGGCGGCGATGTTGTCCTCAGCCGCCGTGCCGGTCAGCGTCTCGGCAGCGGCGGTGCCCACTTGGTCGAAGGCGGTCTGGATAAAGGCGCCGCTGGTGCTGCCGAAGATGACGTAGCTGCGGCCGGCATCGGGGCCGGCGCTGGGGTCGCTGCCGGTTGCCCCCACGATCAAATCGGCCAGGCCGTCGCCGTTCACATCGCCTGCGGCGCTGACACTACCGCTGTAGTCACGCGCCGCCTGCCCGTTGATCACAAAGCCGCCCGTGCCCCCGGCTACCGCGCTGAGGTTCACCTCTGTGCCCGTGCTCTTGCCGAAAACGACGTAGCTGCGGCCGGCATCGGTGCCGGCGCTGGGGTCACTGCGGAAGGCCCCCACGATCAGGTCGGCCAAGCCGTCGCCGTTCACATCGCCTGCGGCGCTCACGCTGCTGCCGCTGAGGTCAAGCGCCGCCTGCCCGTTGATCACGAAGCCGCCCACTCCCATCGCCACCGCGCTGAGGTTCACCGCCGTGCCCGTGCTCTTGCCGAAGACGACGTAGCTGCGGCCAGCATCGGTGCCGGCGCTGGGGTCGCTAACGTAGGCCCCCACGATCAGGTCGGCCAGGCCGTCGCCGTTCACATCGCCTGCGGCGCTGACGCTGATACCGCTGCGATCACTCGCTGCCTGCCCGTTGATCACGAAGCCGCCCGTGCCCCCCGCCACCGCGCTGAGGTTCACCTCCGTGCCCGTGCTCTTGCCGAAGACGACGTAGCTGCGGCCGGCAGCGGGGCCGGTGCTGGGGTCGCTGCCGTTGGTGGCCCCCACGATCAGGTCGGCCAGGCCGTCGCCGTTCACATCGCCTGCGGCGCTAACGCTGCGGCCGCTAGACTCGAAAGTGGTTTGACCGTTGATCACGAAGCCCCCCACGCTCCCCGCAACCGCGCTGAGATTCACTGCCGTGCCCGTGCTCTTGCCGAAGACGACATAGCTGCGGCCGGCATAGGAGCCGGCGCTGGGGTCGCTGATGGAAGCCCCCACGATCAGGTCGGCCAGACCGTCGCCGTTCACATCGCCCGCAGCGCTCACGCTGCTGCCGCTGAAGTCACCCGCCGCCTGCCCGTTGATCACGAAGCCGCCCACGCCCGTCGCCACTGCGCTGAGGTTCACCTCGGTGCCCGTGCTCTTGCCGAAGACGACGTAGCTGCGGCCGGCAAAGGGGCCGGCGCTGGGGGAGCTGAAGTGGGCCCCCACGATCAGATCGGCCAGGCCGTCGCCGTTCACATCACCTGCGGCGCTGACGCTGATGCCGCTGAAGTCAATCTCCGCCTGCCCGTTGATCACGAAGCCGCCCGTGCCCCCTGCGACTGAGGACAGGTTTACTTCCGTGCCCGTGCTCTTCCCAAAAACGACATAGCTACGGCCGGCTCTGTCGCCGGCGCTGGGGTCGCTGTTGGAAGCTCCCACGATCAGGTCGGCCAGACCGTCGCCGTTCACATCGCCCGCAGCGCTCACGCTGCCTCCGCTGAGGTCAGCCGCCGACTGCCCGTTGATCACGAAGCCGCCCACGCCCGCTGCGATGGCCGAGAGGTCCACCCGGGGCGCTTGCACATTGTTCAGGCCCACGCCCTGACGCACCAGCACCTGCGCCGCGCTGCTGTCGTGGTTCACGATCACATAGTTCTGGCCCCCCAGGCTAGCCGTGCCCGAGCGGGTCCAGCCGGCGTCGAAGTTGACAGCATCGCCTGCATCGCCCTCCACCACCAGTTGATGGCGGTTCACCGCGGCCCCCAGCCCGCTCCAACCGCTGCCGCTGTTGAAGCTGTTGTGCCCGGCCATGTCCAGCACATCGCGCAGTTGCAGGCTCAGGCTGTTGTTGCCGCTGCCCGTCAGGTCGATGCGCTCGATGCTGTCGATGCGGCCGAAGCCGATGCCGCCGTTGTTGCCGACGTTGGCGATGGTGGCCAGGTTGAGGGCAACCCCACCGCTCACCACTTGGATGGTGTCGATGCCGCTGCCACCATCCACCCGGGCCAGGTTGCCGTTGCTGAGGCCACTGCTCAGCGCTGCGAGGTTGCTGGCATTGAGCTGGAACACATCGTTCCCGGCCCCGCCGTAAAGCACGTCGGCCCCGCCGTTGCCAACCAGGGTGTCGTTGCCGGCCCCGGCGGCGATGTTGTCCTCGCCCCCCGTGCCGGTCAGCGTCTCGGCTGCGGCGGTGCCCACTTGGTCGAAGGCGGTCTGCTCGAAGGCGCCCGTGGTGCTGCCGAAGATGACGTAGCTGCGGCCGGCTTCGAAGCCGGCGCTGGGGTCGCTGTCGGGCGCCCCCACGATCAAATCGGCCAGGCCGTCGCCGTTCACATCACCAGCGGCGCTCACGCTGCGGCCGCTGCGGTCAAACGCCGCCTGCCCGTTGATCACGAAGCCGCCCACCCCCCCCGCCACCGCGCTGAGGTTCACCTCCGTGCCCGTGCTCTTGCCCAAGACGACGTAGCTGCGGCCGGCATAGGAGCCGGCGCTTCGGTCGCTTCCGGGGGCCCCTACGATCAGGTCGGCCAGGCCGTCGCCGTTCACATCGCCTGCGGCGCTCACGCTGCGGCCGCTGTAATCAACTGCTGCTTCCCCATTAATCACGAAGCCGCCCGTGCCGCCGGCCACCGCGCTGAGGTTCACCTCCGTGCCCGTGCTCTTGCCGAAGACGACATAGCTGCGGCCGGCATTGGAGCCGGCGCTGGGGTCACTGCGGAAGGCCCCCACGATCAGGTCGGCCAGACCGTCGCCGTTCACATCCCCCGCAGCGCTCACGCTGGAGCCGCTGTAGTCACGCGCCGCCTGCCCGTTGATCACAAAGCCGCCCGTGCCCCCCGCCACCGCGCTGAGGTTCACCTCCGTGCCCGTGCTCTTGCCGAAGACGACGTAGCTGCGGCCGGCATTGGTGCCGGCGCTGGGGTCGCTGAGCAAGGCTCCCACGATCAAATCGGCCAGGCCGTCGCCGTTCACATCGCCCGCGGCACTCACGCTGGTGCCGCTGAAGTCACCCGCAGACTGCCCGTTGATCACGAAGCCGCCCACACCACTCGCCACCGCGGAGAGGTTCACCTCCGTGCCCGTGCTCTTGCCGAAGACGACGTAGCTGCGGCCGGCAGCGTAGCCGGCGCTGGGGTCGCTTTGGTTGGCCCCCACGACCAGGTCGGCCAGGCCGTCGCCATTCACATCGCCCGCGGCGCTCACGCTGATGCCGCTGCGGTCACTCGCCGCCTGCCCGTTGATCACGAAGCCGCCCGTGCCCCCCGCCACCGCGCTGAGGTTCACCTCCGTGCCCGTGCTCTTGCCGAAGACGACGTAGCTGCGGCCGGCAGAATAGCCGGCGCTGTGGGCGCTGAAGGGGGCCCCCACGACCAGGTCGGCCAGGCCGTCGCCGTTCACGTCTCCTGCGGCGCTCACGCTGATACCGCTGCCGTCATACGCCGCTTGCCCGTTGATCACGAAGCCGCCCGTGCCCTCCGCCACCGCGCTGAGGTTCACCTCCGTACCCGTGTTCTTGCCGAAGACGACGTAGCTGCGGCCGGCAGCGGTCCCGGCGCTGGGTTCGCTGCGGTAGGCCCCCACGATCAGGTCCGCCAGGCCGTCGCCGTTCACATCGCCTGCGGCACTCACGCTGATGCCGCTGACGTCAAACGCCGCCTGTCCGTTGATCACGAAGCCGCCCACGCCCGCTGCGATGGCCGAGAGGTCCACCTCCGGCGGCTGGGTGTCGCCGACATCCGTCACCGTCACGCTCAGGTCCTGCACATCCTGACCGCCCCGACCATCCTGGACGCTGACCTGAACCTCGTAAACGTTGTCCGTGCCAACATCCAGCGGTTGCTCGAAGTCCGGCGCGTTGACGAAGCTGAGCACCCCGGTGGCGGCATCGATCGCGAAGCGCGCGGCATCGGCCCCCCCGCTGATGGCAAAGCTCAGCACATCGCCCGCGTCCACATCGGTGGCCGTGACGGTGGTGACGGTCGAGGTGTTCTCCGCCACGGAGACCATGGCAGTGGCGCCGCCTCCGTTGGAGCTGAGGATGGGAGCGTCGTTGCTGCCCGTCACGGTCACGGTCACCACCTGGCTTGCGGTGCCGCCGTTGCCGTCATTGGCCGTGATGGTGAAGGTTTCGGTGGCCGTCTGGCCCGCGGCCAAGAACTGCGTGGCGCTGTTGGCCACGCGGTAGGTGTAGCTCACCGAGCCGGCAGTGCCGGTGGTGCCGCTGTCGTTGCTGCTGAGCAGGGTGAGCGTGCCGCCCAGGGAGCCGCTGGTCTTGGTCTGGCTGTAGCTCAGGACATCGCGGGTGTCGATGTCGCTGAAGTTCACCGAGACGGTGGTGCTCAGATTCGGCGAAGCGACGTCTTCGGTCACCGCACCGTTGCTGAAACTGGTGACGGTGGGGCGATCGTTCGTGCCCGTCACGGTCACGGTCACCACCTGGCTTGCGGTGCCGCCGTTGCCGTCATTGGCCGTGATGGTGAAGGTTTCGGTGGCCGTCTGGCCCGCAGCCAAGAACTGTGTGGCGCTGTTGGCCACGCGGTAGGTGTAACTCACCGAGCCGGCATTGCCGCTGGTGCCGCTGTCGTTGCTGCTGAGCAGGCTGAGCGTGCCGCCCAGGGTGCCGCTGGTCTTGGTCTGGCTG
>NZ_JAERRA010000001.1:2100000-2266919 GCF_016735685.1 Piscinibacter lacus | reverse complement strand
CCACGCGGTAGGTGTAACTCACCGAGCCGGCATTGCCGCTGGTGCCGCTGTCGTTGCTGCTGAGCAGGCTGAGCGTGCCGCCCAGGGTGCCGCTGGTCTTGGTCTGGCTGTAGCTCAGGACATCACGGGTGTCGATGTCGCTGAAGTTCGCCGACACGATGGTGCTCAGCTCGGGCGAAGTGGCGTCTTCGGTCACTGCACCGTTGCTGAAACTGGTGACGGTGGGGCGATCGTTCGTGCCCGTCACAGTCACGGTCACCACCTGGCTTGCGGTGCCGCCGTTGCCGTCATTGGCGGTGATGGTGAAGGTCTCGGTGGCCGTCTGGCCCGCGGCCAAGAACTGCGTGGCGCTGTTGGCCACGCGGTAGGTGTAACTCACCGAGCCGGCATTGCCGCTGGTGCCGCTGTCGTTGCTGCTGAGCAGGCTGAGCGTGCCGCCCAGGGTGCCGCTGGTCTTGGTCTGGCTGTAGCTCAGGACATCACGGGTGTCGATGTCGCTGAAGTTCGCCGACACGATGGTGCTCAGCTCGGGCGAAGTGGCGTCTTCGGTCACTGCACCGTTGCTGAAACTGGTGACGGTGGGGCGATCGTTCGTGCCCGTCACAGTCACGGTCACCACCTGGCTTGCGGTGCCGCCGTTGCCGTCATTGGCGGTGATGGTGAAGGTCTCGGTGGCCGTCTGGCCCGCGGCCAAGAACTGCGTGGCGCTGTTGGCCACGCGGTAGGTGTAACTCACCGAGCCGGCATTGCCGCTGGTGCCGCTGTCGTTGCTGCTGAGCAGGCTGAGCGTGCCGCCCAGGGTGCCGCTGGTCTTGGTCTGGCTGTAGCTCAGGACATCGCGGGTGTCGATGTCGCTGAAGTTCACCGAGACGGTGGTGCTCAGATTCGGCGACGCGTTGTCTTCAGTCACCGCACCGTTGCTGAAGGCGGTGACGGTGGGCTGATCGTTGGTGCCAGTGATGGTCAGGGTCAGCAGCACGTTTCGCTGCGCAACCGTTAGCAAACCAAGTAGGGACAGGATGACGAGGTCGTACTGGAACACCAGGGTTGCGGTTTCGCCCACGGCCAGGGCTTCAGATGCTGCCCCGTTGGCAAGGAAGGTGTACTGACCCGAGCGGTTGATGGTGAGCGTGCCATGACCGGTCGTGAGCGAGACGTCACTGCCGTCGCGGGGAACGTTGACGCTCTGCGTGCCGAAACTGATACGCCCGACCGTCTTTACAAGGTCGTTGTCCGTCACGTTCCCGCTGGCTTGGAGGTTCTCGGTGACGGCGGCGGTATCGTTCTTGGCAGTGAGGGCCATGGCGTGCTCCGGTTGTTACCGCGGCGGAATGTATCAAGATCCGATTGCTCGAGAGTTTGCGCGCCTTCCGGTGATTGCCCCCGTATGGGTGGGTTGACGTTAGTGTGATTACTTGCGGAGTCAGCACTCATGGAATCTGCTCGACATACAGGATTGACAAACTCTAATAAGGCCGCTCGGGCAGCACGCAGCCAATTGATTCCGCACGCAAGAAACCGTCCGACGCTCCCACAACCTCACCCCCTGAGCCCCACGGCGCGTCCAATCCGCGCCATGCCTGCTCCCTTCGCTGCCCCTGGCGCCGCCCCTCGCTCCGCCCCCGTCTCCTCCATCGCCCTGGTCGACGGCAACAATTTCTACGTCTCCTGCGAACGGGTCTTCCGTCCAGCCCTGGCCGGCAAGCCGGTGATCGTGCTGTCGAACAACGATGGCTGTGCCATCTCCCGCTCGAACGAGGCCAAGGCCCTGGGCGTGCGCATCGGCCAGCCCTGGTTTCAGTGCCGGGCCCTGCAGGCTCGGGGCCTGGTGGCGCTTTCGGCCAAGCTGGGGCTGGAGGCCGGTGCCCAAGGCGCGGCGCAGGGCGAGCTGGCGCTGGAACTGCAGGAGGATCACGCAGACCATCCAGCACCCCCGCGGGATGCGGGCAGGCTGGTGAGGCCTGCCCGTACCATGCAGCCCGCCCGGTCCATGCCGGGCAGGTCGCGCCCCGGCCCAGCGGGCCCCGCGCGGAGATCCAACGATCCAAGGCGTTTGCATGGCAACACCGACACCGACACCGACACCGACACCGGCCCCCGGCCCGGCCCAGCGTCCGGGCGATGGCGGAGGCGAGCTGTATGCGCAGGCCCTGTCCGTCAGCAAGCTGGATCGGGCGGTGCTGCTCGGGCAGACGCCCCGGGTGCTGTGGCTGACCGGCCTGTCGGGCGCGGGCAAGAGCACGATCGCCAATGCCGTGTGCGCCCGCCTGCACCACCAGGGCCGGGCGACCTATCTGCTGGACGGTGACCATCTGCGTGGTGGCCTGAGCTGCGACCTGGGCTTCTCGGAAGCCGACCGCAAGGAGCAGGTGCGGCGGGTGGCCGAGGTGGCGCGGCTGATGGTCGATGCCGGCCTGATCGTGCTGACCGCGCTGATCTCGCCCTTCCGCGCCGACCGGGCGCTGGCGCGCGGACGCTTCGCGCCGGGCGAGTTCCTGGAAGTCTTCGTCGACGTGCCGCTGGCGGTGGCCGAGGCGCGCGACCCGAAGCGCCTGTATGCGAAGGCGCGTGCCGGTACCCTCGCCAGCTTCACCGGCATCGGCTCACGCTATGAGCCTCCCCTGGATCCCGAGCTGCATCTGCGCACCGACAGGGAAGCACTGGACGTCTGTGTCGAGCGGGTGCTGGCCCTGCTGAACCCACCTGCGGCCGGGCGCTGACTGCGGCCTTCGCCCCCTGAGCCCTTGCCTGCTGGAAGCGATCCCCTGCCGTGTCCGTCCTGAAATCCTTGTTGCAGCGCCTGTACCTCCGTCAGAGTGCGCGCCGCCCAGACGTCACACCAGTCCATGCCGGGCGTGGAGGGGGTCAGCACCTTCACATCCAGCCCCGCACGCACGGCCCGCGCTTTCAATGTCTGCGCGGCGGCAGTACCCACCACATCGGCATTCGCGAACACCACGATGCGGCGCGTAGCCGGAGGCCAGACGTAAGCGGCCAAGCTGCTCGCGCAGGAGGCGGCCACGGTGGGTAAGCCCGAAGCCGAGTGAGCAGCCTGAGCGGTCTCGATACCCTCCGCAATGCCGATCACGCCCCGCTCTGGCGCATGCAGGGGAACACAGGCGCTCATCAAGCGGCACAGCCAGCAGCCCCGAGGCCCAAGTCGTCCTTACACTGAGGCTACCGCCGAGGCCTGACGCTCTTTTGCAGTGGCCGGCTGGCCGCTGGCTGCTTGGGTGCAATGGCGATTGCGTACTCGCCCATGCATCAGGCTTCTCGCTGCCCATGCAGTCGTTGAAGGGGGAAGGTCGTTTCACGTTGCCCCCTTCTTGTTCGCCTGTTGAGCCTCCCACGCTTCGATGTCGGAGAGTCGCCAGGCCGTGATGCCCGGTCCGAGCTTGACGGGCGCCGGGAACGTGCCCTGCCTGACATATCGCCAGCCGGTGTTGGGTGTGAACGGCAGACGGCCGATGTGTGGCTTACCTCTGCTTGGGCGGAGGGAAGTGAAGAGTTCGCGAGCTCGAAGGAATTTTTGGGGCTGACCCATTCGCACTCCTGGGGACAAGGTGCGACATGATCATTTAGGAAAAAACAAAAAATCAACACAACACGTCGGGAGCGCACAGAAGCCTTGTACTTGGTGGGGCTTCTTGGTCAAGAAGTTTGGGCAGGTCGACTCGTGACGCCGCCATCCTAGACCGTTGAAATGCGCCTTTGTAAGCCCGAGAAACTGTGTTGACTAGCTAGAAGTGATTTTGCTATTAGCCAACATGATGTCCACGGGGGTGTCGCTAACAAGGTGTGTAGCCCAGTCTTCCATCATGGCCCTGCGCTTTTCCAGCATGTCCATTCGCCGGTACGCTGCCTCCACTTTGCTGCTCAGGCTGTGGGCAAGGGCGGCCTCGGCAAGTTCACCCGGGTACGTTGTGCGCTCGGCTACCCAATCCCTGAAGCTCGAGCGAAGTCCGTGTGGCACCTCGACGCGTCCCATGCGCCGCATGACGGCCGATAGACTCATGTCGGACAGCGGGCCTCCTCGCATCCCTGGGAACACGAGGTCGCAGCCCTCGAATCTGGGCAGGCTGTTGAGCAAGTCCCGAGCGGCTTTGGACAGCGGTACCCGGTGCTCGCGCCCCGCTTTCATCCTCGATGCTGGGATGATCCACATCGCACCGCTAGCGCTCAGTCCGCTGACCTCAGTCCACAGCATGCCGCGAACTTCGCCTGATCGGGCCGCTGTCAGGGTCAAGAACTCCAGCGCTCGCGCCGCAATTCCTTCGCATTTGCCAAGATCGTTCCAGAATCTTGGTAGATTATCCAATGCGACGGCCGGATGATGCGTAACCCGTTTCATTTTGGTTGGGTCAGGCAACACGGCAGCTAGATTGCCATCCCAGGCGGCAGGGTTGTCGCCCGAGCAGTAGCCGCGACCCTTGCACCAATCAAGTATGGATTCCATGCGCCCGCGAAGTCGGGACGCGGTTTCCGCACGGGCCTCCCAAAGCCTGCCGGTACCCTTGTATCCTTCCGAAGCACGTCGAGACACCGGCACCGCCTGTTCAAGCACAGCAAGAATGTGCGGGCGACTGATCTGACCGACATTCAGCGAGCCGATCAAGGGATAGGCGTACTGCGTCAGGGAAGACGTCCACTGCCTCTCGCTCTTTGCATTCCGCCAAGCGCCGCGCCGGCTCTCGATGAACTGAGTCGCCGCTTCCTGAAAGCTGATGGAGGCCAACTGTTGAGCTCTCAGGGCCTGCTGGCTGACTCTGCGCTCTTCGACGGGATCACAGCCTTGCCGAACCTTGTCGCGCTCAACGGCTGCTCGTTGTCGGGCCATGGCCAGCGTCACGGCCGGGAAGCTCCCAAGTCCGATTTCTCTGCGGCGGGCGCCGACCATGATCCGCAACACCCACGACCGCGCCCCGGTCTCTGCCACCTGAAGTGCCAAACCCGGTACGACGCCGACCAAGTGCCGCCCCGGCTTGGTCAGCCGCTTGAGGTCGACCGCATACAGTTCCCTCGCCATCTTGGGCATCGCTACACCTCCCCGCCGTACCCCCCATTCAACCCCCCATCAAATGGAAGGTGAGGAAGCATTCAGTGATGCTGGATGTTACGACCGAACCCTCTCTTCATAGGAGAGACAGGCAGACGGCGATGCGTCTTGGTGAGCGAGGATGCAGACGAATGGCGGACTGAGCTTCCGCCAGCCACGCCCTGCGTCAGGGCGACGCGGCCTCAGTGCAGCGTGTCGCTGCCGGCCTGCGGGGCGCTGATCGGGGTGAAGAGGGATTCCTCGCCCACGCTGCGGCGCTCGATTTCCTGCTCGGTCGCTTCGCGCACATCGCGCACGACGAGCGCCAGCACCAGGGCGATGCCGGCCAGCGGGTGGTTGCCGTCGATCACCACATGCTCGTCGTAGACCTCGGTGACCGTGTAGATGGCCTCGCGCGGCATGCCTTCGGTGGTCGCGCCCTCGGGCAGGCCGTCGAACTGCATCCCCGGCTCGACATGCTCGCCGAACAGGCTGCGCGATTCGAAGCAGACCAGTTCCGGCTCGTAGGCACCGAAGGCCTGGTCGGGCTCCAGGTGCAGGGTGGCGCTGAAGCCGGTTTCCTGGCCGATCAGAGCCTCTTCGACCCGCTCGAAGAGGTCGTCGCCACCGATCATGAATTCGAGGGGTTCGATCAGCTCGTCGATGAGCTGGCCCTGGGTGTCTTCTAGCCGCCAGCTCAGGCTGACGACGCAAGGCGCGGCGATTTGCATGGTTTCATGATCGCACAATGCCCCGCATGTCCCGGACCCCCAAGCCCCCCGTGGCGGCCACCGCTGCCGCCCCTTCCGCCGCTGTGGCGGCCCCGCCCAAGCCCCGCCGCGGCGCAGCGTCCGGCATGCCGGAGCCGGCCTCCGGCCCCTGGGCCGCGCCTGCGCTTGACCAGCCCTGCGCCCTGCTCGGCGGCCTGAGCCCGGCCACCTTCATGCGTCGCCACTGGCACCGCAAGCCGCTGCTGATCCGCCAGGCCCTGCCGCCGCAGGCCTGGGCCGGCCTGGACCGCGAGGCGCTGCTGGCCCTGGCAGCGCGGCCCGGCCTGTCCGCCCGGCTGGTCGAGCGCCAGCCGGCCGCGCCCGCCGCACGGGGCCGGCGTGCCGCCGCCCAGGGCGAGGGCTGGTCGCTGCGTCAAGGGCCATTCAGCCGCCGCCAGTTGCCGCCGGCCACCCAGCCGGGCTGGACGCTGCTCGTGCAGGGCCTGGACCGCCATCTGGATGCGGCCCGCGCCCTGCTCGATCCCTTCGCCTTCCTGCCCGCCGCGCGGCTGGATGACCTGATGGTCTCCTGGGCCAGCGAGGGCGGCGGGGTGGGGCCGCATGTCGATTCCTACGACGTCTTCCTGCTGCAGATCGGCGGCGCGCGGCGCTGGCGCATCGCGCCGCCGGGGGATGAGCAACTGCGCCCCGGCCTGCCGTTGCGCATCCTCGAACACTTTTCGCCGACCGAGGACTGGCTGCTGGAGCCCGGCGACATGCTCTACCTGCCCCCCGGCTGGGGCCATGACGGTGTGGCCGAAGGCGGCCCCTGCCTGACGGCGTCGATCGGCTTCCGTGCCCCGGCCCAGGCCGAGCTGGCGGATGCCCTGCTCAACCGCATGCTGGACACGGTGGACCCGGACGATCCCGCCGAGGCCGAGCGCTACCGCGACCCGGGCCAGCCCGCCACCGCCCAGCCGGGCCGCATTCCCGAGGCGCTGCAGGCCCATGCGCTGGCCCTGGTCCGCGAGCGTCTGGCGGCCCCCGGAGCCGTCTGCCTGGCCCTGGGCGAATGGTTGAGCGAGCCGGCGCCCGATGCCGAGTTCGCCCCGGGGGACGAGGACGACGAGGCCGCCCTGGACGCGCAGATGGCGCAGGCGCTGCGCCTGGGCCTGCGCCTGGCGCGGGGCAGTCGCATGCTCTACGACGCCGACTGCATCTACCTCAACGGTCAGGGCTGGCGGGCGGCGGGGCGCGATGCCTTGCTCATGCAGGCCCTGGCCGATCGGCGTGGCCTGGAGGCGGCGGCCCTGCGCCGCATCAGCGCCGCAGCCCGCGCGCTGCTGCGGCAGTGGTTGCTGGACGGCTGGATCGAGCCGCTGTGGCCCGCGGCCTGAGGGCTCGATACAACAAGCAACTTGTGTTTGACTGACATTGTTCGCACGCCCTAGGGTCTCCACGGATTCCGCCCCTAGAATCCCGGGCTGCGCCGAGCGCCGGTGCGCCTGATCCCAGGACAACGGCGCGATCGTCAACCGAAAGGGGACGGCCGCGTTAGACCGGCGCCGGAATTCGCTTCCGCATTTCGATCCAAACCCTCACCGCACTAGGAATCCCAATGAACAAGTCGTATCTGCTCGCCCTGATCGCCGCCGCCGCCCTGATCGCCTGCGGTAAGAAGCCGGAAGAGGCGGCCCCGGCCCCGGCTCCGGCCGCCGAAGCGTCGGCCCCGGCCGCCCCGGTGGAAGCCGCCCCGGCCCCGGCCGCCGAAGCCTCGGCCCCGGAAGCTGCCGCCTCGGCCGCCAGCAACTGAGATCCGCGGGCCGCTGGCCCGCTGTCGATCTTCGAAAGCCGCCGCAAGGCGGCTTTTTTTCGTCCGGCCCACGGGCGCAGCGGGTATCGCGCTCAGGCCAGGTCCAGCCAGGGGCACCCGGCGGGCCCGTCGGCCACGACGATGTCCCCGGACGGGCAGCCCAGGGCCCCGGCCAGGGCCTCGGCCGCCAGGGCCGGCTGGTTGTTCTGCTCGCTCAGGTGGGCGGCCACCACATGCCGCAGCCCGGCGTGGGCGCACTGCCGCAGGATGTCGGCCGCCACGGGGTTGGCGAGATGGCCCCAGGGGCCGGCAATGCGGGCCTTGAGCGAGGCCGGGTAGGGCGAGCCGGCCAGCAGCGCCGGATCGTGATTGGTCTCCAGCAGCAGGGCATCGCAGCCCGCCAGGGCGGCCAGGAGGTGCGGGGTGGACTGGCCGGCATCGGTCAGCAGGCCGAGGCGGCGGCGGCCGTCGTCCACGCAGAGCTGCAAGGGTTCGGCCGCATCGTGGGGCACGGTGTAGGGCCGCAGGGCCAGGCCGCCGGGCAGCTCGATGCAGTCGCCGTCGCGGGCGAAGTGGAGCAGGCCCTCGGCCTGCAAGGCCTCGCCCTCGGCCGGGTCGGCACACACGGCACGCCAGGTGCCGCGGCTGGTCCAGATCGGCACCCGGTGGCGGCGCGCCAGGCCGATGGCGCAGCCGATGTGGTCGCCGTGCTCATGGGTGATGAACACCGCGTCGAGCTGCTCCGGGCCCAGGCCCTCGGCGGCCAGGCGCAGCGCCAGTTCGCGCAGGGTGAAGCCGGCATCGACCAGCAGGCGGCAAGGGCCGCCGGGGCCCGTCGACTCGACCAGCGTCGCATTGCCCTTGCTGCCACTGCCCAGGCTGCGGAATCGCATGCGGAAGCTCGCGCCGGGCGCTAAGGGCGGGCCGGCCGGGACGCAGACAGGGCGTGCGGAAGGGGCCGGCGCGTTGCGGCCGGCCCGATGCAGCGCGGGCTCAGCGCAGTTCCGCCACGAGCAGGTCGAGGATGCGCTTGGCTGCGGCCGAACCGGCCGCCTCGCCCTTGTCCGTCTGCACGCGCAGCACGGTCTGGTTGCCGGCACCGCGCTCGGCCACGATGCGGTAGCGGCTGGGCGTGTTGTCCGGGCTCGCGCCGCCGCCGAAGAGCCGGCGGAAGAAGCCCGGCTCCTTGGGCGTGGTGTCGCTGGTGTCGACATAGCGCACGAAGTACACGCCCTGGCCGCGATCCCGGTCCTCGACGGTGAAGCCGATGCGGTCGAGCGCCAGGCCGACGCGGCGCCAGGCGCGGTCGAAGCCTTCGTCCACCGCGATGCCGGCCGCCGGCGTGCCGGGCAGCAGGCGGGCACGGGCCTGGGCCGCATTCGGCGCCGCGGCCACCTGGACGCTCTGGGCCTTGGCCTGCTCCTCGGTGCCGCCCAGCTTGATCATCAGGCGCGACAGCATGGTGGCTTCCAGCTCCGGATCGCTGGGGCGCGGCTGCCAGGCCGTCTGGCTCTGGTCCGAACGCACATAGACCTCGATCGCGCCGCGGTGCGAGATGTAGACCTCGCTGCCGCTGCCGGTGCGCTCGATACGGGTGCGGAAGGCATCGCGCTCGCCCGAGTCGTAGAGCCCGTCGATCACCGAGCCCAGGGCGCGGCGGATGAAGTCCTGCGGAATCTTGGCGCGGTTCTCGACCCAGGTGGTCTGCATCAGCCCCAGCTCGCGCTGTTCGGATTCCAGCTCGAAGCCGCGCTCCTGCCAGAACTGCTGGAGCAGCGGCCAGAGCTGCTCGGGCGTCATCGAGGTGACCAGCCAGCGCTGGTTGCCGTCGCGCATCAGGCGGTTGGTGCCCAGGGTGCTGGGCGCGACCGCGGCTTCGCGCGAGGCGCCCGCCACGCTGCTGCCACCTTGCAGGGACGAGGCCGTGATCGAGCCATCCACCGGCTGGTAGCGCGCGTCCTTCTGCAACTGGGTCAGGTCGGGCGGAATTTCCAGGTTGACCTGCTTGCTGCCGCCGCCGCGGTAGTCGACCTTGTCACCCTCCAGGGTCTTGTTGATCGAGGAGCAGGCGCCCAGGGCGATCAGCAGGCAGAGCGGGGCCAGGCGCAGGGCAGAAAGGCGTCGGTGCATCGGTAGCTCGGCAGGGTTCGGGAAGAAGGCGGGGCCGACAGCGCAGCCCCGCGGGGCTCAGAGCAGGCGGGCGTCGTGCAGGGCCTGCTCGACGGCCGACTGGGTCGCCGCCGAAGCCGGCAGCAGCGGCAGGCGCAGGGTGCCGCCGCAGCGGCCCATGCGCGCCAGCGCCCACTTGACCGGGATGGGATTGGGCTCGGAGAACAACTGCTTGTGCAGCGGCAGCAGCTTGAAGTGGATCTCGGTGGCGCGCTTGGCATCGCCGGCCATCGCGGCCATGCACAGCTCGTGCATCAGGCGCGGCGCGACATTCGCAGTGACCGAGATGTTGCCGTGGCCGCCCAGCAGCATCAGCGCGATGGCGGTCGGGTCGTCGCCCGAATAGATCTTGAAGCCTTCGGGCGCATTGCGGATCAGCCAGCAGGCTCGCTCGATGTTGCCCGTGGCTTCCTTGACCGCGACGATGCCCGGCACCTGGGCCAGGCGCAGCGTGGTCTCGGGGGCCATGTCCGCCACCGTGCGGCCGGGCACGTTGTAGAGCACGACCGGCAGGTCCACCGCTTCGGCAATCGCCTGGAAGTGGCGCACCATGCCCTCTTGCGTGGGCTTGTTGTAGTAGGGCACGACCTGCAGCGTGCAGTCGGCGCCGATGGCCTTGGCATAGGCCGTCAGCTCGATGGCCTCGCGGGTGGAGTTGGAGCCGCAGCCCGCCATGATCGGCACGCGGCCGGCCGCATGCTCCACCGCCACGCGCAGGATCTCGCGGTGTTCCTCGTGGCTGACGGTCGGCGATTCGCCCGTCGTGCCGACCACGCCGATGCAATCGGTGCCTTCGGCGATGTGCCAGTCGATCAGGCGGCGCAGGGCCGGGTAGTCGACGCTGCCGTCTTCATGCATCGGCGTCACCAGCGCGACGATGCTGCCAACAATCGGAGTCATGGGGAAAGGTCCTCGCAATCGCGGGATTCTAGCCAGCGGCGTCCGCGGGGCCGGGCTGCGCGGCCTGGCGCTCAGGCCCGGTCCAGGCGGCGTGCGGCGGCCTGCGTGGCGCCTGGCTCGGGCCGGGCGGCGGCGATGCGCTGGATGCGGCGCGGCGGCCCGTCGAGCAGCCCGTCCTCAAAGCCCAGCACCTGCAGGCCGGCGGAGGCCGCCACGGCCAGCAGTTCGCCGGGCCGCAGCAGGAAGTCCGGCCGGCTCGGCCGGCCCAGGGCCTCGTGGCCGAGGGCGAAGGTCTCGTGCAGCCACAGGCCGCCGGGCGCCAGGCTGGCCAGCAGGTCGGGCCAGAGCGGGCGCCACAGGTAGTTCGTCACCACGATCGCGTCGAAGGCCGCGCCAGCCAGCGGCCAGGAGCCGCCCTCCACATCGGCTTGCAGCGGCTGCACGCCGGGCAGCCCGGCCAGGCCGGCCAGGGCCTCGGCATCGCGGTCGAGCGCCGTCACTTGCAAGCCCCGGGCGGCCAGCCAGCGCGCATGCCGGCCGCGGCCGCAGGCCAGGTCCAGCACCCGGGCGCCGGGCGGCAGATCGGCCGTCCAGCGGGTGATCCAGGCCGAGGGCGAGGCCAAGGCCGCATGGGCCGCTTCAGGATGCAGGGGGGGCAAGGGCATGAGGGGGTGGGTGCAGGTCGCTCAGAAGCAAAGGCTCAGCCGCCCGCCCAGGCCCATCATCACGCCGGGTTGCAGCCAGGCGCCCAGCACGGCACCCAGCAGGGCCGCCGCCAGCAGGCACCAGAGCACCGGGCCGCCCAGGCGGCCACGCTGCCCGCGGCGCCGCCGCAGGCCGGGCGGGCGAGGGGCTGGGGGTCGAGGCATTCCGGCTTGGCGCATGTCGTGTCAGCTCGTCGCCGGCCGCAGCCGCGCCAGCGGCGTTTCGCGCACCGGCAGGTTCAGCAGCGCGGCCACCAGGCCGAGCACGATGCACAGACCCCAGACGGCGTCGTAGCTGCCCTGGCGGTCGTAGAGCCAGCCGCCCAGCCAGACGCCGAGGAAGCTGCCGAGCTGGTGCGAGAGGAAGACCGTGCCGCCAAGCATGGACAGATGCCGCACGCCGAAGATCTGCGCGACCAGCGCATTCGTCGGCGGCACCGTCGACAGCCACAGCAAGCCCATCGCCGCGGCAAACAGATAGACGCTCAGCGCGCTCAGCGGCGCCAGCAGGAAGACGACGATCACCCCCGAGCGCAGGGCATAGATGGCTGCCAGCAGCCGCGGCTTGGAATGGCGCTGGCCGATCAGGCCGGCGAGGTAGGTGCCGATCACATTGAACAGGCCGATCAGGGCCAGCGCGCCGGTGGCCACGTCCAGGCCCAGGCCGTGGTCGCGCAGGTAGCTCGGCAGGTGCACGCCGATGAAGACCACCTGGAAGCCGCAGACGAAGTAGCCGGCCGTCAGCAGCAGGAAGCGGCGCTCGCCGAGGGCCTCGCGGATCGCGGCACCCGCGCCCTGCGCCGGCGCCTCGCCCGGCGCGGCGGCCGCTCGCGGCGGCTCCCGCAGGCCCCAGGCCAGCGGCAGGATCAGCAGCACCGCGCCCGCCATCAGCAGCAGCGCCTGCTGCCAGCCCAGGCCGTCGATCAGCCCGCTGGCCAGCGGCACCATCAGGAACTGACCGAAGGAGCCGGCCGCAGCCGTCAGGCCCATGGCCCAGGAGCGGCGCTCGGCTGGCACATGGCGGCCGATCACGCCATAGACCACGGCATAGGTCGTGCCCGCCTGGGCCAGGCCGATCAGGCCGCCGCTGCTCAGCAGGAAGGCTGTCGGCGCGCCGGCCAGGGCCATGCCGGCCAGGCCCAGCGCATAGAGCAGGGCGCCCGCGCCCAGCACGCGCAGGGCGCCATGCCGGTCGGCCAGCATGCCGACCAGCGGCCCGGCCAGGCCCCAGACCAGGTTCTGCACCGCCATGGCAAAGGCGAAGGTCTCGCGCGTCCAGCCGCGGTCCACCGTGATCGGCGTCAGCCACAGGCCGAAGCCGTGGCGCACGCCCATGCTGAGCGTGACGATGGCCGCCCCGCAGATCAGCAACTGCCGCAGCGACAGGGCCGGCGCCCCGGGATGCAGGGCCGTCATCGCGCGGGCCGCGGCAGGGGGACGGCGTGCAGGCTCAACCGATGCGCCCCAGCAGCAGGTATTCCATCAAGGCCTTCTGCACATGCATGCGGTTCTCGGCCTCGTCCCAGACCACGCTCTGCGGGCCGTCGATGACCTCGGCCGCCACCTCCTCGCCGCGGTGGGCGGGCAGGCAGTGCATGAAGAGGGCGTCGGGCTGGGCCACGGCCATCATCTCGGCGTCCACGCACCAGTCGGCGAAGGCGGTCTTGCGGGCCTCGTTCTCGGCCTCCCAGCCCATGCTGGTCCAGACGTCGGTGGTGACCAGGTCGGCGCCGCGGCAGGCGTCCATCGGGTCCTTGAAGACCTTGAAGCAGCCCGGGTCGCGCACGCCGGCCACGGCCGGGTCGACCTCGTAGCCGCTGGGCGTGCTGACATGGACGGTGAAGCCGAAGATCTCGGCCGCCTGCAGCCAGGTGTTGGCCATGTTGTTGCCGTCGCCCACCCAGGCCACCACGCGGCCCTGGAGGCTGCCGATGTCGGGCATGCCGGCGCGGGTCGTGCCGCCACGGTGCTCCAGCCAGGTGAAGAGGTCGGCCAGGATCTGGCAGGGGTGGTACTCGTTGGTCAGGCCGTTGATCACCGGCACGCGCGAATGCGCGGCAAAGCCTTCGAGCTTGGCCTGCTCGTAGGTGCGGATCATCACCAGGTCGACCATGCGGCTGATGACGCGGGCGCTGTCCTCGATGGGCTCGTCGCGGCCCAACTGGCTGCCGCTGGTGGTCAGGTGCACGACCGAGCCGCCGAGCTGGTACATGCCGGCCTCGAAGCTCACGCGGGTGCGGGTGCTGGCCTTCTCGAAGATCATGGCCAGGGTGCGGTCGGCCAGCGGCGTGTACTTCTCGTAGTTCTTGAAGCGCTGCTTGATGACCGCGGCGCGGCCGAAGAGGTAGGCGTACTCCTCGGCGCGCAGGTCCTTGAACTGCAAGTAGTGCTTGATCAGGCTCTTGCCGGGTTTCATCGGGCGGGGGCTCGGGGCCAGGGTCAGGAGGGCGCGGCGCTCAGGCCGCGACCGGCGCGCCCAGGAAGGCGCGGATCAGCGGCACCAGCAGGGCCACGAGGCGGTCGGCCTCGGCGGCCGTCAGGATCAGCGGCGGCACCAGGCGGATCACGCGGTCGGCGGTCACGCTCATCAGCAGGCCGGCGTCCAGCGCCTGTTGCAGCAGCACGCCGCAGGGGCGGTCGAGCTCGATGCCGATCATCAGCCCCGCGCCGCGGATCTCGGCCACGCCGGCCAGGCCGGCCAGCTCGCGCGTCAGCGCCGTCTTGAGGTGGGCGCCGACAGTCGCGGCATTCGCCAGCAGGCCCTCGTCCTCCATCACGGCGATGGTCTCCAGCGCGGCGCGCATGGCCAGCGGGTTGCCGCCGAAGGTGGTGCCGTGGTTGCCCGGTTGCAGCACCTTCACGGCCTTGGGGCCGCAGACGACTGCGCCGATCGGCACGCCCGAGCCCAGGCCCTTGGCCAGCGGCATCACGTCCGGCTGGATGCCGGCCCACTGGTGGGCGAACCAGGTGCCGGTGCGGCCGATGCCGCACTGCACCTCGTCAAGCATCAGCAGCCAGCCCAGCCGGTCGCACAGCGCCCGCAGGCCACGCAGAAAATCGAGCTGCGCGGGGTGGATGCCGCCTTCGCCCTGCACCGTCTCCAGGAAGACCGCGCAGACGCCGGGCCGCTGCGCGGCAACCACCTCGATGGCCTCCAGGCTGTTCAAGGGCACGCGCACGAAGCCCGGCACCAGCGGGCCGAAACCCTGCTGCACCTTGGGGTTGGCGGTGGCCGACAGGGTGGCCAGGGAGCGGCCGTGGAAGGCCTTGTCGAAGACCAGGATCTCGGGCGCCTCGATGCCGCGGTCGACGCCGTACTTGCGGGCGATCTTGATCGCTGCCTCGTTGGCTTCCAGGCCCGAATTGCAGAAGAAGGCGCCGGTCAGGCCCGACAGCTCGCAGAGCTTGGCGGCGAGCTGCTCCTGCAGCGGCACCGCGTAGTAGTTGCTGGTGTGGATCAGCTTGCCGGCCTGGTCGGCGATCGCCGCCACCATGCGCGGGTGGGCATGACCCAGGGTGTTGACCGCGATGCCGGCCAGGCCATCGAGGTATTCGCGGCCCTCGGTGTCCCACACCGTGCAGCCGCGGCCGTGCGAAAGCGCAACCGGCAGGCGGCCATAGGTGTTCAGCACATGGGGCATCGCCGTCGGGGCGAGGCGTTCGGGGGCGTTCATACGGCAGCGCTCCGGGTCGTCGGACAAGCGCGCGATTCTACGAAGCGCAGGCCAGGCCCCCGGTGACAGTCCCCATGACGGCACAGTCGTTGCTGCACTGCGCAAGTCCCGCCCGGCCTGCGCGAGAATGCCGGGCGATCCCTTCATCGCCCACCCGCGCCCCAGGGCCCATGGCGCCACCGCGCCGCCCGCCCCCCTGTCTCACCCGACCGTGCCGCATCCCGAAGCCCCCCGCGAAATCGTCATCCTCGGCCAGACGGCCGACGGCCGCAGCTTCCGCCCCAGCGATTGGTCCGAACGACTGGCCGGCGCGATGAGCAGCTTTCGCCCCGGCCGGGCGGCGCCGGTCCGCGGCGGGCACATCGGCTACTCGCCCTACTGCGTGCCCACGGTGATGGGCGGTGTGAAATGCGTGGTCGTCAACGAGGCGCTGCGCGAGCTGGAGCCGCGCGCCTGGGAGTTCGTGATGAACTTTGCCCGCGACAACCGCTTGCAGACCACCGAGGCCTGCTTGCTGCCGGATCCGCCTCAGGCGGAGGGCGCCGGCGGATTGACTGCCGCCGCCGCCCCGGCGGTGGCCGGGCCTTCTTCCTCGAAGCTGTCGGTGTAGACGCGCCACAGCGAGGCATAGAAGGCCGTCGAGAACGCCATGCCGGCCGGCAGCGCCGCCAGGCTGGCGGCCTGGATCAGCCCCAGGCCGATCAGCATCACCTGCACCAGCGCCAGGCAGACCAGCAGCAGCAGGAACCAGCCTAGGCCCATCAGCAGGTAGGCGCCCAGGCCGCGCCAGCAGGCCAGCACGCTGCCGAACACCGCCTGCGCCACCGTCTTGCGGCCCCAGACCAGCAGGGCCGGGGCGTGCCAGAACACCAGCGAGACGGCACCGAGCAAGGCGATGCGCAGGGCCATCGAGCCTTCCAGGCCGCTGGCGTCCAGCGTGCCGCCGCCCGCGGCCGAATCGCGGGCCAACTGCTCGACGAAGGCATTGAAGCGACCGCCGTCGAGCGCATCGGCCAGCAGGCTGCTGCCGAAGGTCAGGCCGGCATAGAGCAGGCCCAGCGCGGCAAAGCCGCGGCGCTGGCGCGGGTCGCGCAGGGCGTCCAGCCAGGGCAGGGCGGGCATGCGGCGCCCGGCGGCCTGCTCGCGGCCCGACACGGTGAAGCCCCAGCTCAGCAGCGGCAGCAGGGCGATGGACAGCAGCGGCCCGCCGGGCAGCATGCTGATCAGCAGCAGCATCACGCCGGCCAGGCCAAGCTGGGCCGAATAGGCCAGGGGCTGGGCGCCGAAGGCCGAGAAGCCGGCTCGCACCCAGGCCAGGCCCTGCAAGGGACGAACCCGGCGCAGCTTCATGCCGCCACCGCTGCCGGCCAGGGGCGGGCGATGCGCTCGCGCAGCACGCGCTCGAAATGGCGCGGGTCATGCGGCGTCAGCATGTGGGCCTCGCGCGGCAGGTGGTAGTCCCAGAGCCGCGAGACCCAGAAGCGCATCGCCGCGCTGCGCAGCAGGGCCGGCAGCAGGGCGCGTTCCTCGGTGCCCAGCGGCCGCACGGCTTCGTAGGCGGCCAGCAGGGCCTCGCTGCGGGCCGGGTCGAGCCGACCGGTGGCGGCATCGATGCACCAGTCGTTCAGGCAGACGGCCAGGTCGAAGCCGAAGCTGTCGCAGCCGGCGAAGTAGAAATCGAAGCAGCCCGACAGCCGCGTCTGCGGGCCGTCCGGCCCGTCATCGAACATGGCGTTGTCGCGGAACAGATCGGCATGCACGGCGCCGCGCGGCAGCGCGGCATGGTCCGCCGAGGCGGCCAGGGCCTGCTGGAAGCGCAGCTCGGCATCGATCAGCGCGAGCTGTTCGGGCGCGAGATGCGGCCGCACCAGCGGCACCGTGGCTTCCCACCAGGCCAGGCCGCGCAGATTGGGCTGCTGCAGCGGAAAGTCCTGCACCGCCCCGTGCATGCGGGCCAGCAGGGTGCCGAGTTGCGCGCAGTGCAGGGGCTGCGGCGCCATCACGCTCTTGCCGCGCAGGCGGTCGACCACGGCGGCCGGCTTGCCGGCCAGGCGATGCAGGATGCGGCCCTCGGCATCGGCCTGGGGCTCGGGCACCGGCAGGCCGCGGCGCGCCAGGTGGCGCATCAGCTCCAGGTAGAAGGGCAGTTGCTCGGCGCTCAGGCGCTCGAAGACGGTCAGCACATGGTCGAGCCGCTGCCCTTCGCGCTCGCTGACGACGAAGTAATTGGTGTTCTCGATGCCTGCGGCGATGGGCTGCAGCTCGGTGAGTCGGCCGAGCCCGAGACGGGCGATGAGCGCAGCGGCGGCGTCGAAGCCGACCTCGGTGAACACGGCCATGCGTGGCAGGTCCTGGGAACGTGGGCAGAAACAGTCCGGGCGGCGCGCGCTGCGCCGCTCAGAAGGAGAAGACGCGCCAGGTGCGCTGACCGCCGGTGCGGCTGAGGCTGGGACCTTCGCCGAAATCGCGGCCGGCGTCGGTCGGCTGGATCTCGTAGGGCTGCTGGATCGGGCCGTCGCCCTTGGGCGTGACCGTCATGCGCTGCACGGCACCGCGCACGCGCAGCTCCACGATGCGGGCGGCATCGTCCTCGACCACGCGGCGCTCGATGCGCGGTTCGCGGCGGTCGCCGGTCGGGCCGGTGTCGCTGTCGCCCGGGCTCGCGCGGGTGACGCGGTGGCGCAGCGCGGGGGCGCTGGCCGCGGCTGCGGCCGGTGCCGGGGTGGCGGCCGCCGGCCGGTCGGCCAGCCGCGGCGGGGCCGTCAGATCGGCAGCCGGGGCCAGGGCCGGCAGCAGCAGGGCGGCCAGCAGGCCCTGCCTGAGCCGGTGCATCATCACCCGGCCCGTGCCGGCCGGCAGCGGGGCAGACGAGCGGCGAGCGGGGTGGGTGTGGGCGTGCATGCGCCGGATTGTAGGAGGCCCCCCGGCGGCCCCCCGCCACGGTGCGGCATCGACAATGCCGGCATGAGCACCTCCCTGCTGCTGGTCGACGGCTCCAGCTACCTCTACCGCGCCTACCACGCCCTGCCGGACCTGCGCGGCCCCGGCGGCCGCCCCACCGGCGCCGTGCACGGCATGGTCGCCATGCTCAGGCGCTTGCGCGAGCAGTTCCCGGCCGCCCGCGCGGCCTGCGTCTTCGATGCCTCCGGCCCGACCTTCCGCGACGCGCTCTATCCCGCCTACAAGGCCCAGCGCAGCGCCATGCCCGAGGACCTGGCCGCGCAGATCGCGCCCATCCACGAGGTGGTGCGCCTGCTCGGCTGGCCGGTGATCGTGCAGCCCGGCATCGAGGCCGACGACGTCATCGGCACCCTGGCCCGCGCGGCAGCCGCACGCGGCGAGTCGGTCGTCATTTCCACCGGCGACAAGGACCTGGCCCAGCTCGTCGATGCCCACGTCATGCTCATCAACACCATGAGCGGCGAGCGCCTGGACCCGGCCGGCGTGATGGCCAAGTTCGGCGTGCCGCCCGATCGCATCGTCGATTACCTGACGCTGATGGGCGATGCGGTCGACAACGTGCCCGGGGTGGAGAAGGTCGGCCCCAAGACGGCGGCCAAGTGGATTGCCGAACATGGCTCGCTCGACGGCGTCATCGCCGCCGCCGCGTCCATCAAGGGCGTGGCCGGCGAGAAGCTGCGCGAGGCCCTGGACTGGCTGCCGACCGCCCGCAGCCTGGTCACCGTCAAGTGCGACTGCGACCTGGCGCCCAGCCTGCCCGGCTGGCCGGCCTGGGACGGCCTGGCCTGGCAGGATGCGCCGGCCGAGGCCCTGCTCGATTTCTACGCCCGCCATGGCTTCAAGACCTGGGGCAAGGAGCTGGCTGGCGAGCTGGGCGTCGAGTTGCCGGCCGCGGCGGCGGCCTCGCCCGATGCGACGCCCGCCGAGGGCGAGGGCGCCCCGGCGACGCCCTCCGCCGCCGACGCTGCCGACTGGGTGCCCGTCATCCCGCCCATCGGCACGCCGGTGCATGAATGCATCACCACCTGGGAGGCCTTCGAGCGCTGGTTCGCCCGCCTCCAGGCGGCCGAGCTGGTCGCGCTGGACACCGAGACCGACAGCCTCGACAGCTTGCGTGCCCGCATCGTCGGCCTGTCCTTCAGCGTGCAGCCGGGCGAGGCCTGCTACATCCCCCTGGCCCACGACTACCCTGGCGCGCCCGAGCAACTGCCGCTGGACGCGGTGCTGGACCGCCTGCGCTCCTGGCTGCTGGACCCGGCCCGCGCGAAGCTGGGCCAGCACATCAAGTACGACCAGCATGTCTTCGCCAACCACGGCATCGCCGTGGCCGGCTATGCGCACGACACCCTGCTGCAAAGCTATGTGCTCGAAGCCCACAAGGCGCACAGCCTGGAGAGCCTGGCCAGCCGCCACCTGAACCGCAGTGGCCTGAGCTACGAGCAGGTGGCCGGCAAGGGCGCGCAGCAGATTCCCTTCGCCCAGGTCGATCTCGACACCGCCACCCGCTACTCGGGCGAGGACAGCGAGATGACGCTGCACGTCCACCAGGTGCTGTGGCCGCAGCTTCAGCATGCGCCGCGGCTGCGCGAGGTCTATGAGCGCATCGAGATGCCGGCCTCGCGCGTGCTGCAGCGCATCGAGCGCCACGGCGTGTTGATCGACAGCGCCCTGCTCGGCCAGCAAAGCCGCGAGCTGGCCGAACGCATGCTCGCGCTGGAGGCCAAGGCCTATGAGCTGGCCGGTCAGCCCTTCAACCTGGGCAGCCCCAAGCAGATCGGCGAGATCCTGTTCAACCAGCAGAAGCTGCCGGTGCTGAAGAAGACCGCCAGCGGCGCGCCCTCCACCGACGAGGAGGTGCTGGAGAAGCTGGCCGCCGACCACCCGCTGCCGGCCACCATCCTGGCCCACCGCAGCCTGGCCAAGCTCAAGGGCACCTACACCGACAAGCTGCCCGGCATGGTCAACCCCGCCACCGGCCGCGTGCACACCCACTATGCCCAGGCCGTGGCCGTGACCGGCCGGCTGGCCAGCAGCGACCCCAATCTGCAGAACATCCCCATCCGCACGGCCGAGGGCCGCCGCATCCGCGAAGCCTTCATCGCCCCCCCGGGCCATGTGCTGGTGAGCTGCGACTACTCGCAGATCGAGCTGCGCATCATGGCCCATCTCAGCGGCGACCCGGCCCTGGTCCGCGCCTTCGAGCAGGGCCTGGACGTGCACCGCGCGACCGCCTCGGAAGTGTTCGGCGTCCCCGTCGACCAGGTCAGCACCGAGCAGCGCCGCTATGCCAAGACGATCAACTTCGGCCTGATCTACGGCATGGGTGCCTTCGGCCTGGCCAGCGCCCTGGGCATCGAGCAGAAGGCGGCCAAGGACTACATCGAGCGCTACTTCGAGCGCTTTGCCGGCGTGAAGCGCTACATGGATACCGTCCGCGAGCAGGCCCGCGCCCAGGGCTATGTCGAGACCTACTTCGGCCGCCGCGTGCACTTGCCCGAGATCCGCGGCGGCAACGGCCCGCGCCGCACGGCGGCCGAACGCCAGGCCATCAACGCGCCCATGCAGGGCACGGCCGCCGACCTGATCAAGCTGGCCATGGTGGCCGTGCAGGACCAGCTCGATGCCGAGGGCCGCGCCAGCCGCATGGTCATGCAGGTGCATGACGAACTGGTGCTGGAGGTGCCCGAGGCCGAGCTGGACTGGGTCAAGACCGAGGTCCCCGCCCGCATGGCCGGCGTGGCGCAACTGGCCGTGCCCCTGCTGGCCGAGCCGGGGGTGGGGCGGAACTGGGACGAGGCGCACTGAAGTCATGACGTCGTGACGTCATGGCGTTACGATGGGGCCTCCGAGCCTGGAGCCCCGCCATGTCTGCCGCCGATCCCATCCGCTCCACCCTCTACCTCGCGCCCGAGCTGCACCAGGCCTTGCGCCTGAAGGCGGCGGTCAGCCAGCGCAGCATGTCCGACATCGTCAATGAGGCGCTGCGCGAGGCGCTTCGGGACGACCAAGACGACCTGAGCACCGCCCGCGCCCGCGCCGAGGAACCGGCCATGGCCTACGAGGCCTTCCTCGCCCAGCTCAAGGCCGATGGCACGATTTGAGCTGCGCGTCCGGCCCTCGGTCGCCAAGGACCTGCGCGGCATTCCCCGGCCCGATGTGCTGCGCATCCTGGCCCGCATCGAAGGGCTGCGCGACGAACCGCGCGGCCCCGGCTGCGAAAAGCTGAGCGGCGCGGAGCTGTACCGCATCCGCCAGGGCGTCTACCGCATCGTCTATGCCATCGACGACATGGCGATCGTGGTCGAGGTCATCCGTGTCGGCCACCGGGGCGAGGTGCATCGCCCGCGCTGAGCGCGACGCGAGCGCAGCGGGCCGCGCGATGCCGCGGCGGGTCGATCCCGCGGCTTAGCCCTCTTCCGTCATCCATCCGATCAGCGCGGCCCGGTCGCTGTCCTCGACCTTCACGCCTTCGCGGGCGCAGGCGCTGAGGATCACGCCGCAGGTCAGGGCCACCAGGTCCTCGACGCCGTGCGGGCCGGCCTCGGGCTCGAAGCCGTGGAAGACCAGGGTGCGCAGCAGGCGCAGGCACTGGTCGCGGCTGACGGGCTGCTGCTGGCGCTGGCAGTGCTCGTGCATGGCCTGGGTGACGGCGCCCAGGCTGTAGGGCTTGAGGCTCAGGGCCTGAGCCAGGCCTTCGAGCTGCGCGCGGTACTGGGCCGGCTTGAGCGCCGGCAGGCCCACGGCGTCGAGCAGCGGGGCCACGCTGGCGCGCAGCGGGTGGGCTGGCTCGGTGGCCAGCCCGGGCAGGCTGTGGCGGCTGGGGTCCAGGGCATAGCCGACCAGGGCCTGCCAGACGATCTGCACGCCGGGCAGCGAAAGCGCGTCCAGCAGCTTCTTCCAACTGCCGTGGCCGAGCCAGTGCACCTCGATGCCGGGCAGCCGCGCGCGGGCGATCTGGGCCAGGCGGGCGGCCGGGATCGGCGCTTCCGCCGCAGCCACTTCCTCGACGATCAGGCGGCTGAGCTGCTCCAGCATCGGCCCGTGGCCGGCGGCTTCGCCGGCCGGCAGCGGCGGATGCAGCGGGCTGAAGCCGACGGGCGGGCGCGGCGCGGCGGGCGGGGTTGCGGATGGGCTGGCGGGGAGGGGGGCGGTGAAAGGGCCCGCCGCCGCGAGGGCGCCCGGGCCGGCCGGCGCAGCGCGCAGCATGCGGCGCGGGTCGACCATGGCATTGAGCTCGCGGTCGATGCGCAGCGGGTCCAGCGGCAGGCTCTTGAGCAGGGCGAGGAAGGTGCCCTTGCCGGCCCAGTCGCTCAGCGGCAGCTCGGGCACCTGCACGGCCAGGGCCTTGGTCAGCGCCGGCAGCGGCACCGGCTGCTCGGCCCGGTCCATCACCCGCCAGACGACGGCTTCGGCCTGGGCCATCACGCTGTCGAGCGAGCTGGCCGCCAGGTCGGGTTCGCCGTCCTGCACGCCCAGGGCTTCGCGCAGGAAGGCCTCGGCGTCGATGATCAGGTCGGCCGAGGCATCGTAGGACGCCGAGGTGGCGCCGGCCGCGAAGACGGTGGTGCGGCGGTCCTCGCGGCGCAGCTTGCGCAGCACGGGGGTGAAGTCGGCATCGGCCGAGAAGACGATGAACTCGTCGTAGCGGGTGGCCGACTGCAAGACATCGATGATGTCCAGCACCATGTGGATGTCGGTGCTGGTCTTGCCGGCGGCGGTCATGGGCGGGCAGTCGACGATCTCGAAGCCGGCGCGGCTGAAGCCGATGCGAAAGCGCTTGTAGGGCTCGGGGTTCAGGTAGCAGCGCCGCACCAGGATGCGCCGCTGCGAGCTGCCCTCGGCGCCGGGCGGCCGCGCCAGCGTCTGCACCAGCCAGTCCAGCCAGCGGGTGGGCTGGCGGGCGAAGGCCTCGGCATAACTGGGGCCGAGCCGGCTGAGTCCGGTGAAGACGTTGTCGAAATCGACGAAAAGGGCAGATCGCATGGCAGGCGGGGGCAGGGGCAGGGCCCGGGGCCGCGGCGGGCGGCCGGGGCCGGGAACGGCGGCAGTGTCGGGCATGGCGGGTCGCAGCCCGCCCGGGGGCGATGCCGGCGCAGGGCGGTCGGGCGGCGTGCGCCCCGGCCCGACAATCCGTGCCGATGACGACGGCCCCCCTGTTCCCCGCCCTGTTCGCCCCGCCGCCTGCGGCCGATGCGCCACCGCGCGAGCGTTTCCTGCATGTGCTGCGCGCGGTGCTGGCCTCGGGCCAGTTCCGCAAGCTGCTGCTGTCGGCGCCGGTGGGCGAGGGCGGCGAGGAGGCCGAGGCCGTCGAGCGCCTGACCGTGCGTGCCCTGCTGCTGCGCGGCGAGCCGGCGCTCAGCTTCCTGTGGCGCCACCGCAGCAAGGACATCACCAAGAACCATGCGCCCGAAGCCGGCCTGGCCGAGCTGGCTGAGCTGCTGGGCACACGCTTTCGCAATGCGCACCTGCACACCGCCACCGAGGAGTTGCAATTCGCCGTGAGCCGCAAGGGCCGCGAGAGCCTGCGTCGCAGCCGCATCGCCACCGCGCCAGCGTCATCGTCCGCGCCGGACCTGGGCCTGGGCGCCGAGGCCTCGGATGCGCCCGCGCCCGCGCCGGAGTCGAACCATGCCCTGCAAGCCCCCTCGGCCGCCCCGGCCGGCGCAGCGCCCCAGCCCGAGGCCGCCCCCGCGCATGACAAGGCCAAGGTCCGGCCGCTGGCCCTGGGCGATGGCGTCTGGCGCGGCCTGGGCCTGACACACTTGGTCAAGGGCCAGCCCGCCCTGGTGCCGGCCATGGCCCGCAAGTGGAAGCAGATCAACCGCTTCGTCGAGATCCTGGCCGCCGCGGTGGAGGAAGCCGGCCTGCACGGCCCCGGATCCGGGCCGATCCGGGTGGCCGACTTCGGCGCCGGCAAGGGCTACCTGACCTTTGCCGTGCACGACTGGCTGCGGCGCCAGGGCTTGCAGCCGCGCGTGACCGGCCTGGAGCTGCGCGAGGACATGGTGCGGCTCTGCAATGCCCTGATCGCCGACGAGCAGTTGCAGGGCATCCGCTTCGACCAGGGCGATGTGCGCACGCAGGCCGTGCAGCCGCTGGACGTGATGATCGCCCTGCATGCCTGCGACATCGCCACCGACCATGCCCTGCATGTCGGCCTGCAAAGCGGCGCCCGCATCATCATGAGCTCGCCCTGCTGCCACAAGGAGCTGCGCCCGCAGATGCGCCTGCCGCCGGTGCTGCGGCCCATGCTGCAGCACGGCATCCACCTCGGTCAGGAGGCCGAGATGGTCACCGATGCCCTGCGTGCCCTGCTGCTGGAAAGCCAGGGCTACCGCACCCAGGTCTTCGAATTCATCGCGCTGGAGCACACCCGCAAGAACAAGATGATCCTGGCCGTGAAGGCCCGCGGTGCGGCAGCCCAGGCCCTGGCCGCGCGCCGGCCGGAGCTGCTGGCGCAGATCGCCGAGATCAAGCGCTTCTACGGCCTGCGCGAGCAGCGTCTGGAGCAGTTGCTCACGGCCTGAGCCGGCGCCCCGGTGCGCGCCGCCGAAGCCCCCGCCAAACCCCCGCCACGGCACCCCGGCCGGCCCGCCGCGACACTCCGCGCATGCCGGCTCCCCCCGTCCAAGTGCTGTGGTTCAAGCGCGACCTGCGCGTGCAGGACCATGCTCCCCTGGTCCGCGCCGCCGCGGCCGGGCCGGTGCTCGCGCTCTGGGCCGACGAGCCCGCGCGCTGGGCGCAAGACGATGCCTCGCTCTTCCACTGGGCCTTTGCCGAGGACTGTCTGCGCGAGCTGGACGCCGCCCTGCGCAGCCTGGGCGGCGCGCTGTGGCGCTGGCCGGGCGAGGTGGAGGGCGCGCTCGAAGCCCTCCTCGCCCGCCACAGCCGCTTCGCCCTGTGGAGCCATGAAGAGACCGGCAACGCCTGGACTTTCGACCGCGACCGCCGCGTGGCCGCCTGGTGCCGGGCCCAGGGCGTGAGCTGGACCGAGCTGCCTTCCAACGGCGTCGTTCGCCGCCTGAAGAGCCGCGACCAGTGGTCGCGCCTGTGGATGGCCCGCATGGGCCCGCCGCCGCTGGATCCGCCCGGTCGCCTGCGGCCGGTCGAGCCGCCGGAGCTTGGCGCCGCAGGGCCCGCCCCCTTCGGCGAGGCCGAGCTGCCGCCGGCCCGCCAGCGTGGTGGTCGGTCGGCCGGCCTGGCCCTGCTGCAAAGCTTTCTGCACGCACGCGGCCGGCCGTACCGCGCGGCCATGTCCGGGCCGATGCTGGGGGCCGAGGCCTGCTCGCGCCTCTCGCCCCACCTGGCCTGGGGCACGCTCAGCGTGCGCGAGGTGCTGCATGCCGCCCTGGCCCGCCGCGCCCACTGGCTGGCCCAGGCGCCCGCCGAAGAGGCCGGCCGCGCCGAGCGGCGCGACTGGCTGGATGCGCTCAAGAGCTTCGAATCGCGCCTGCACTGGCAGAGCCATTTCATCCAGAAGCTGGAGAGCGAGCCGGCCATCGAATGGCGCCATGTGCACCGCGGCTTCGACGGCCTGCGCCCGCATGAGGACGGCAGTCCGCTGGCGCCCGAGGCGCAGGCCCGCCTGGACGCCTGGGCGACCGGCCGCACCGGCTACCCCTTCGTCGACGCCTGCATGCGCAGCCTGGCCGCCACCGGCTGGCTCAACTTCCGCATGCGCGCGATGGTGATGAGCTTCGCCAGCCAGTTGCTGTGGCTGCACTGGCGCGCGCCCGGCCTGCACCTGGCGCGCTGCTTCACCGACTACGAGCCCGGCATCCACTGGCCGCAGGTGCAGATGCAGAGCGGCGTGACCGGTATCAACACCGTGCGCATCTACAACCCGGTCAAGCAGTCGCGCGACCAGGATCCGCAGGGTGACTTCATCCGCCGCTGGGTGCCCGAACTGGCCCGCTTGCCCGATGCCGCGATCCATGCGCCCTGGGAGCTGCCGCCGCATGCCCTGGCGCCCTATGGCGTGGTGCTGGGCCCGGGCGGCAGCTACCCGGCGCCGATCGTCGAGCTGGCCGCGGCCATGGCCGCCGCCCGCGAGGCCGTGCACACCCGCAAGGCCCAGCCCGCCGTGCGGGCCGAGTCGCAGCAGGTCTACCAGAAGCACGGCAGCCGGCATCCGGGGCGGGAGGGCCGGCGCCGGCCGACCCGCGGCCAGGCGGCGCTTCAGCCCGCCGAGGCCCCGGTGGCGGTGCAGCGCGGGCTGTTCGACCTGGACTGAGCGTCGCGCAGCCCGGCCTCAGCCGCCCGCCTGTTTGCCGCGGGCCGCGGGCCGCAGCAGCCGGCGCGCCGGGTCCAGGGCCTCGACCAGGGCCTGCTCGACCGGCGCGGGTTCGCCGGCCACCCAGCTCGCCAGCAGCTCGCCGGCCAGGGCCGACCAGGTCAGGCCGCGCGAGCCCAGGCCGCCGAGCAAGTAGAGCCCGCCTTCGGCGCTGCGCCAGCGCGGCCAGTGCGCGACGCTGCGCGGCACCGGGCCGGACCCGGCCCCGGCGCGGGGCAGGGCGCCGACCCAGGGCAGGCGGTCGGGCGTGGTGGCGCGCCAGCCGACGCGGCCACGCGCGGCCTCCAGCGGGCCGATGGCTTCGGGTGCGCAGCCCAGCAGGCCGGCGAGGCGCGCGCGGTTGTGGTCATGGTCGGCCCGGCGCAGGGCGGGATCGGGGTCGTCGTGCTGGCTGGTCGCGCCGGTCCAGAGCCAGCCCTCGATCGGCGGCATCGCATAGCCCGCGCCCGACAGGGCACAGCGCGGCACCGGCAGGCCCGGCGGCAGCGGCCAGGCGCTGAGCTGGCCGCGCACCTGGCCCAGCGGCCCCAGCGCGGCAGCCGCGGCCTCGCCCAGCGAGGCACGCAGCAGGCCCGGGATGGCCCCGGCAGCGGCCAGCACCAGCACCGGTGCGCGGGCGATCTCCTCGCCCTGCGGGTCGAGCAGGCGCCAGCCGGCGCCCTCGTCGCCGACGGGTGCGAAGCGGGCGACGCGCTGGCTTCCGACGAACTGCACGGCCCCCGGCGCGGCATCGGCCAGGAAAGCCGCGCAGACCTCGGCCGGCGCCAGCCAGCCGCCCTGCGGATAGCACCAGGCGCCGGGCGGGGGCTCGCCGGGCGTGGCCAGCGGCAGGCCGCAGCGGGCGGCGGCCTGCGGGCCGTCCAGCCAGTCCAGCACGGTCGCAGGCAGGCCGGCGCGGGCGCGCTGGGCGGCGGCGCTTACGCCGTCCAGGCGTGGCTCCAGGCGCAGGAAGCCGTCCAGCGCACCGCGCACGCGGCCGGCGGCCAGCCAGGGCGCGGCCACCTGGGCCATGCGCAGCGCGGCGGCGCGGTGGGCGCGGGCATGCAGGCCGTCGTCGGGGCTGAAGGTGGCATGCATCAGCCCGGCCGGGTTGCCGGAGGCGCCGGCGGCCGGCTGCGCCGCGGCATCGACCAGGGTGCAGGCCCAGCCCGCCCGCGCCAGCGCCCAGGCCGCCGCGCAGCCGGCCAGGCCGGCGCCGACGATCACGGCGTGGCGGGCCGCTGCTGGCCGAGGGGCGCTGCGGGCGGGCTGGGCCGGCGCGGCGGGCCGGCCCGGGCGAATCGGCGCGATGCCTTCGGACGCGCCCGCCGGCAGGCCCGGCGGCGCCGGCGGCACATGGACCGGGCGGTAGACCGCTTCCAGAACCTCGCCCTGGCTTGCGGCCCCCGAGGGGCGGAGGATCAGGAAGCCGGCTTCGCGCAGTGCGTCGTGCAGGGTCTGGTGCAGGGGGGCGAAGCCCGTCCGGCTGGCCGCGCGGGCGCCGGGCCGGCAGCGCCGGGCCAGGGTGCGGATCAAGCCGGGCGAGGCGACCGCTGCCTCGCCCTTCGCCCCCGGGCTGTCGAGCAAGAGGCCATCGACCGTCGCCAGCAGGCCGCGCGCCAGGGCCTCGGGCTCGCCAAAGCCCAGTTGCAGCAGCACGCGCCCGCCCTCCAGCTCCAAGCGGTGCCAGCCGGGGCTGGCCGGCGGCCAGGCCTTGAGCAGGGCCGTCACCCGTTCATCGGCGGGGTGGGTGGCGGCCAGCGCGCGGGCCAGGGCGTCCCGGCCGGGCGGCTGGGCTTCCAGCACGAGGTACGTCAGGCGCTGCGGCCGCTGCGGGTCGGCCCGCCAGGCGGCCCAGACGGCGAGGAAGCTCCGGCCCAGGCCGAAGCCGGTTTCCAGCAGCACATGGCGCGCGCGGCCGGCCCAGGCCGGCGCGCCCTCGTCCGGCGGCGCTTGCAGGCCCAGGCCGCGCAGGAGGCCGTCGTCCGCCTGCGCGGCCGCTGCGGCTGCGCCCGCGGGCTCGGCCGCTTCCGCCGCCGCGGGCAGGCCGTCGGCAGTTGGGTCGGTGGGGGCGGGCGGGGGGGCGGCAGGCATGAAAAAGGGCAGCCGAAGCTGCCCCTGCAGGTGGCGCGGAGCGGGAGCCCTCAGACGCGCTTCTTGTACTCGTGGGTGCGGGTGTCGATTTCGATCTTGTCGCCGTTCTCCACGAAGGAGGGCACGGGGATCTCGAAGCCGGTGCCGACGATGCGGGCGGGCTTCATGACCTTGCCCGAGGTGTCGCCCTTGACGGCCGGCTCGGTCTCGATCTCGCGGACCACGGTGGTCGGCAGTTCGACCGAGATGGCCTTGCCGTCGTAGAACACCACTTCGACGGCCATGTTGTCTTCGAGGTAGGAGATCGCATCGCCCATGTTCTCGGCTTCCACCTCGAACTGGTTGTACTCGGCATCCATGAACACATACATCGGGTCGGCGAAGTAGGTGTAGGTGCACTCCTTCTTGTCCAGGATGATCTGGTCCATCTTGTCGTCGGCCTTGAAGACCACTTCGGCGCCGCCGCCGTTGAGCAGGTTCTTCATCTTGATCCGCACGGTGGCGGCGCCGCGGCCGCCGCGGCTGTATTCCGTCCGCAGGACGACCATGGGGTCCTTGCCTTGCATGATCACGTTGCCGGCGCGGATTTCCTGAGCGAGTTTCATCGGTGAACCTTGGGGTTGGGCCCGCGGGCCGAAGGCCGCGGCGGGGACGGCCCGGTCACCGCCCGCCAAGGGGGTGCCGCGCGTCGATCGAAAAGCCCGCAAGTTTAGCCGAGCGCCTGACCCGCCGGACCATGGGCGGCACGCCACAGCGTCTGGGCCAGGTCGCCATCGGTGTCGACCCGGGCTTGCAGCCGGGCGCGCAGCGCCTCGGCCTGCGCGGCCCAGGCGGCATGGCCGGGCTCGCCGGGGCCCAGGCCCAGCAGGGCGGGCACGGCTGGGTCGGCCAGGCCGTTCCAGCGTGCGAAGGCGGCCCGCAGGGCCTGTGCAAGCTGCGGCGTCGCGCCGGGCAGCAGCACGCGGTCGAGGAAGGCCTGGAGCTTCACCGCATGCGCGTCCTCGTCCTGCGGATAGAGCTGCCAGAGCATTGGCTGGCCGGCCCAGAGGGCGCGCGCCAGCGAGTCCTCGCCGCGCACCAGGTTCAGCGCGCAGGCGGCCAGCAGGCGGTCGAAGCCGGCCTGGCTCAGCCAGGGCAGGGCGATCAGGCGCAGCGCGCCGCGGTCGACGGCCTCGCCAGGCGCCAGCGGCCGGCCCAGCCAGGCGGCGGCCTGCTCGGTGGCATGGCCGGGGGTGAGCAGCAGGTCGAGGGGCTGCGGGCCGCCGGCCCAGGCGGCGAGCTGGGCGGGCAGCGCCGCCTGCGGGTAGCCGAAAAGGCTGATCGCCGGCACGCCGGGCCGGGCGGCGCCGTCGCTGGCCTCGGCCCGTACGGCGGCCGGGTCGAAGCCGGTGCCCGGGTCGGCCGGCAGCGGCCCGCGCATCAGGCCGCCGGTGGCCGGGGTGAAGCCGGGGTAGAAGAACCATTTGTCGAGCCCGGCGCCGGGCCCGCTGGCCTGCGGCGAGCGCAGGCCGTGACTGCGCTCGACATAGGTTTCGGCGCTCAGGTATTCGAGGTTCAGCCAGAGCGGGGCCGGCTTGGACGGGAGGGGGTCAGTGCCCGCATCCGCAGCCCGCGCCGGCACCGCGCCCGGCGCATGCTGGCCGGCGGCCGCCAGGCGCGCGGCCATCGCGGCGACGAAGCCGGCCGGCGGGTCGCAGCCGAAGGCCTCGACGACGACCTCGCCCGGGGCTTCAGCCGCCTGCGGCTCGCGCCAGGGCAGCACGCGCACGCCGGGGCAGCCGCCGGGCGCCATCCAGGCCAGGGCGCGGGCATCGTCCACCCAAAGCCGCACCTGGGCGCCGAGCGCGGCCAGGCGCGTGGCCAGGCGCCAGCAAACGCCCAGGTCGCCATGGTTGTCGATCACGCGGCAGAACAGGTCCCAGCGCGGGCCGGGGGCAGGGGAGGCGGGCAGGGGCGGCGGCACGGTGCGGGGCGTGGACGGGGCTTAGGTGGGGCTTGGGTGGGGCTTGGGTGGGGCGAGGGTGGCGTGCGTGCGAAGAAGGGCTTGCGAGGACGGGCTTGCGAGGACGGGCGGGGACAGGCCATCGGCTCGTCGCCGGACGCCCGACCCGGCGGCTCTGCGGCAGGCCGGCCGCAGGCGGCGCCAGGGGCTGTCCGGCCGGGCCGGCGAAGGCCGCATTGTTGCGGCCCACAATGCGCGCCGATGAGCGATTCCGACCCGCGCCCCGATGCCGTGCCGCCCGCCGCCGCGCCGGTGGCGGCTGCCGTGACCGTGCCGCGCCGCGACCCGGCGTCCGCCCCGCCCGCCGACCCGCCCGCCGAACCGGCGCGCGATGCCGCCCGCTGGCAGGCCCTGCTCGACGAAGTGGCCGCGCTGCCGGCCCTGCCCGGCGTCTACCGCTACTTCGACGCCCAGGGCGGCGTGCTCTATGTCGGCAAGGCCCGCAGCCTGAAGAAGCGCGTCAGCAGCTACTTCCAGAAGGACCATGGCGGCAGCCGCATCGGCGTGATGGTCGGCCGCATCGCGCGGATGGAGACGACGGTGGTGCGCTCCGAGGCCGAGGCGCTGATCCTCGAAAACAACCTCATCAAGACGCTGAACCCGCGCTTCAACATCCTCTTCCGCGACGACAAGAGCTACCCCTATCTGCGCATCACCGGCGTGCGCGGCGGCACCAGTCGCAGCGAAGCGGCGGCCCGCCGCGAGGGCGCCACGCCCAGCCCGGTCGCCTACCCGCGGATGACCTACTACCGCGGCGCGGTCGACAAGCGCCACCGCCACTTCGGCCCCTACCCCAGCGCCTGGGCGGTGAAGGAGACCATCCAGCTCCTCCAGAAGGTCTTCCGCCTGCGCACCTGCGAGGACACGGTGTTCGCCCACCGCAGCCGGCCCTGCCTGCTGTTCCAGATCAAGCGTTGCTCGGGGCCCTGCGTGGGCGAGATCGACGCGCTGGACTATGCCGAGGACGTGGCCCGCGCCGAGCGCTTCCTCGACGGCGACACCGAGGCCGTCGTCGCCGACCTGCAGGCGCGGATGATGGAACACGCCGAGCGCATGGCCTACGAGAAGGCGGCCGAGCTGCGCAACCAGATCGGTGCCCTGTCCAAGGTGCTGCACCAGCAGAGCATGGAGGACACCGCCGACGGCGCCTTCGACCGCGATGCCGACGTGCTCGCCGTCGTCGTGCAGGGCGGTCGCGCCTGCGTGAACCTGGCCATGGTGCGCGGCGGCCGGCACCTGGGCGACCGGCCGCACTTCCCCAGCCACATCGAGGACGCCGCCGCGCTCTTCGGCGCCCTGGGCCAGGAGGATGAGCCGGTCAGCGAAGCCCTGAGCGCCGACGAGGCCCGCCGCCGCGAGGCCGGCCCGCCGGTCGAGCAGCAGGTGCTGGAAGCCTTCCTCGCCCAGCACTACCTGGCCGAGGCCGGCGGCGAGCCCGCGCCCATCCCGCCGCTGCTGGTGCTGAGCCATCCGGTCGACAAGACCCTGGTCGAGGCGCTCAGCCTGGCCGCCGGCCGCCGCATCGCGACCCAGCACCAGCCGCGCGACCAGCGCCGTGCCTGGCTGGACATGGCGATCCAGAACGGCCGCCTGAAGCTCGCCCGCCTGCTGGCCGAGGAAGGCTCGCAGCAGGCCCGCACCCGGGCCCTGGTCGAGGCCCTGGACCTGGCCGTCGAGCCGCTGGAGCGCCTGCGCATCGAGTGCTTCGACATCAGCCACACCGCCGGCGAGGCGACCCAGGCGAGCTGCGTCGTCTTCGAAGCCCATGCCATGCAGAGCGCGCAGTACCGCCGCTACAACATCGACGGCATCACCCCCGGCGACGACTATGCGGCCATGCGCCAGGTGCTGCTGCGCCGCTACGGCAAGCTGGCCGAGGCCCTGCGCCGCGACAAGGGTGGCGAGGGCGCCGACAGCCCCGCCCCCAGCGGCCGCGAGCGCCTGCCCGACCTGGTGCTGATCGACGGCGGCAAGGGCCAGATCGGCGTCGCGCGCGAGGTCTTCGAGCAGCTCGGCCTGGACCTGGGCCTGCTGGTCGGCGTGGAGAAGGGCGAGGGCCGCAAGGTCGGCCTGGAGGAACTGGTCTTCGCCGACGGCCGCGAGAAGGTCTACCTGGGCCACGACTCGGCCGCGCTGATGCTGGTGGCGCAAATCCGCGACGAGGCCCACCGCTTCGCCATCACCGGCATGCGCGCCAAGCGCGCCAGCGTGCGCACCGGCGGCAGCGCGCTGGAGGAGATTCCCGGCGTCGGCCCGCGCAAGCGCGCGCGCCTGCTGCAGCGCTTCGGCGGCGTGCGCGGCGTGGCGGCGGCCAGCGTCGACGAGCTGGCCACGGTCGACGGCATCTCCCGCGCCCTGGCCGAAACCATCCACCAGGCCCTGCGCTGAAGCCGCGGTCCGGCCGGGAGCCGCCATGCCCCCGCGCCGACCCCGGCTTCACGCGGGCTTCAGGCGCGGGCGGGCACACTGGAACTTCACTGTCCGGCCCGCTGGGCCCGAGGAGCGCCTGCATGCCCCATCGCCCCGAACGCCTGCTGCGGGCCCTGCCCTGGGCCGGCCTGGTCCTGCTTTTCGCCGGCTGCGCCAGCGCGCCGTCGGTGGCGCCGCCGCCGGTGGTCGACCGCAGCCCGGCCCGCGAGCCCGCCCCCCCGCCCCCGGCGGCCCCGCCGCGGGAGCTGCCGCCCGCCGCCCCGCCGACGGCCCGCGGCCTGCCGCCGCCGGCCACGCCGCGCAGCCTGGACGAGCTGCGCCGCCAGGCGGCGCAGCGCATCGTCGCCGCCCAGCCCGGCGCGGTCTACGACGGCCCGCCGCCCGAACCCCTGCTGGCCGTGCCGGTGCTCAAGGTCGAGCTGCATGCCGATGGCAGCGTGCGCCGCATCGAGGTGCTGCGCGAACCGCGTCAGGCCAAGGACACCATCCAGACCGCGATCGACGCGGTGCGCCGCGCCGCGCCCTTCGGCGACATGAGCCGCCTGCCGCGGCCCTGGGTCTTCAACGAGACCTTCCTCTTCAATGCCGAGCGCCGCTTCAAGCTGCTGACGCTGGAGCGCTGAAGCCCCCGGGCGGGCTCAGCGGCCCGGCGGGGCGGACGCGCCGGGTGCCTTGGGTGCGTGAGCCGGCGCGGGTGCATGGGCGTGATCGTGATCGTGGTCGTGGTCATGTTCACGGTGGGCCGAGTGCCCGCCGGCTTCGGCCTCGGTGGCCGAGGCGGACAGCGCAGGGGCCGCGGGCGCCGGTGTCGCCTCGTGAGCCCCATGCGACCCATGTGCATGTGCGCCCGGCCCGTGATCATGGTCATGGTCGTGCAGGCCACCGACCAGGAAGGCGATCAACCCCAGGCCGGCGGCGATCCAGCTCAGTTGCTGCACCGTCGCGCGCCAGCTCAGGCGCTTCTGCAACTGCGGGATCAGGTCGGCCACGGCCACGTAGATGAAGCTGCTGGCCGTCAGCACCAGCAGGTAGGGCATGGCGGCCTCGAAGGGCTGGATCGCGAAATAGCCCAGCACGCCGCCGAGCACGCCGGCCAGGCCCGACAGGGCATTGAACAGCAGGGCGCGACGGCGACTGAAGCCGGCATTGAGCAGCACCACATAGTCGCCAACTTCCTGCGGGATTTCATGCGCGATCACCGCCACCGCGGTGGCCAGGCCGACCTGGGTGTCGACCAGGAAGGCGGCGGCAATCAGCACCCCGTCGCAGAAGTTGTGGATGCTGTCGCCGACCAGCACGCTCCAGCCGCCGCGGCCGGCCTGCTCGGCGTCGAAGCCGTGGTGGTGGTGGTGGTGCGGGTCGTCGCCCTCATGATGGTGGCTGTGGCGGTAGAGCTCGGCCTTCTCCAGCAGGAAGAAGAAGAGCAGGCCGCCGAGCAGGGTCAGGAACAGGGCCTGCGGTGGCGGGCCTTGCTCGAAGGCGGTGGGCAGCACATGCAGCAGCGCGCTGCCAAGCAGCACGCCGGCCGAGATGCTGACCAGATGCTTCACGATCACCGGCAGCACTTGCAGGGTGAGCGCCGCGGCCACCAGCACCGACAGCACGCCCCCGGCAAGGGTGGCCAGCAGGATCCAGCTGAGCGTCATTGGGGAATCCGGAGGGAGAAAGCAAAAACGCGCCCGGCGGGTGCCGTGGCGCGGAGCGGGCCATGTCCTGCATGACCATCGAAAGATCTTAGCGAGGCTGTCAATGGGTCCGGCGCGAAGCCGGTGGCGCCTGCGCGTCACCGGGCGGGCATGGGCCAACGCGACAATGCCCACATGCTCCCGACTGCCGACACCCAAGCGAACGACGCCCTTCCCGCCCTGCTGGCCGCCATCGACATGGGCTCCAACAGCTTCCGCCTGGAGCTGGGCCATTTGCAGCGCGGCCGCTACAAGCGCGTCGAGTACCTCAAGGAAACGGTGCGCCTGGGGGGCGGCCTCGATGCCCAGGGCTGCCTCACCGAGGAAGCCCAGCAGCGCGGCCTGGCCTGCCTGGCCCGCTTTGCCGAACGCCTGCGCGGCGTGCGCGTGGCCGGCGTGCGCGCAGTCGCCACCCAGACCCTGCGCGAGGCGCGCAACCGCGATGCCTTCCTGGCCCGCGCGCAGTCGGTGCTCGGCCATCCGATCGAGGTGATCTCGGGCCGCGAGGAGGCCCGGTTGATCTTCGCCGGCGTGGCCCGCATCCAGCCCAGCGAAAGGCCGCGCCTGGTGATCGACATCGGCGGACGCTCGACCGAGATGATCCTCGGCCAGGGCCGCACGCCGCGCCGGGCCGAGAGCTTCAAGATCGGTAGCGTCAGCCTGTCGATGCAGTACTTCGGCGACGGCCGCTTCACGGCCGAGGCCTTCCGTGCCGCGCAGATCGCCGCAGGGGCCGAGCTGGAAGAGGCCCTGACCCTGTTCGCCCCGGGCCAGTGGGCCGAGGCGCTGGGCTCCTCGGGCACGGCCGGCGCGGTCTCGCAGCTCCTGGCGGCCAACGGCATCAGCGACGGCACCATCACCCCGGCCGGCCTGCGCTGGTGCATGGAGCAGTGCCTGGCGGCCGGCCGCGTCGAGGCCATCGCCCTGCCGGGCCTGAAGCCCGAGCGCCGTGCGGTGCTGGGCGGCGGCCTGTCCATCCTCTACACCCTGGCGATGCAGTTCGGCATCGATGCGCTGCACCCCACCCGCGGTGCGCTGCGCCAGGGCGTGATGTTCGACCTGGCCGACCGGCTGGAGGCCGCGTCGCGCGGCGACCGGCGCGGCCCGCAGGACATCCGCGATGCCTCGGTCGCCGAGTTGCAGCGCCGCTTCGGCGTCGACTTGCAGCAGGCCGAGCGGGTGCGCCTGCTGGCCCTGCGCCTGCACGATGCGGTGGCGCCGGCCGGCCCGCTGGCGGCCGTGTCCGAAGGCGTGCGCGAGCTGGGCTGGGCCGCGGCCCTGCACGAGATCGGCATGTTCGTCTCGCACCACGACCACCATCGCCACAGCGCCTACTTGCTGGCCCATGTCGATGCGCCGGGCTTCTCGCAAAGCCAGTTGCGCCGGGTGGCCGAACTGGTGCTGGGCCATCGCGGCGACCTGCGCAAGCTCGACCATCTGGGCGAGGAAAGCCTGAGCTGGCGCGTGCTCTGCCTGCGGCTGGCGGCCATCCTCTGCCATGCGCGCATCGCGCCGCCCAAGGCCGAGGCGGTGCAGCTCACCCGCCAGCGCGGCGGCGCCCGCCTGAGCCTGGCGCCCGGCTGGGCCGCCAACCATCCACGCAGCCTGCACCTGCTGCAAGAGGAGGTGCAGGCCTGGGCGGTGGTCGAGGGCTTGCAGCTACAGCTTCAGCACTGAGAAGGTGAGTCGCCGGGCCCGGCTCAGAGCAGGTCCGGCCCCTGCATGGCTTGCAGCAGCACCTGCGGCTGGGGCGAGCCGCCGCCCTCGGGCTCGCGCACGCGGTAGCGCAGCCACCAGACGGCGCCCTTGCGCACCGACCAGTCCAGTTCGCTGCCGGCCAGCAGGCGCGCGGCCAGCCGGCCCAGGGTGGGCTGATGGCCGCAGATCAGCACCGGCTCGGCGGACTGCGGCCAGCGTGCGGCGGCCAGCAGGGCCTCGGGCTCGGCGTCGGGCGCCAGCTCGGCCACGGTGCGGAAGGGCCGGCCCAGCGCGCGCGCGGTCTGCTGGCAGCGCAGGGCCGGGCTGACGAGCAGTCGCGTGCTTTCCGCCAAGCGCAGGTTCAGCCACTCGGCCATGCGCTGGGCCTGGCGCTCGCCCTTGGGCGTGAGCGCGCGCTCCAGGTCGGTCTGGCCCTCGCGCTGCAGATGAGCCTCGGCATGGCGCCAGAGGATCAGGTCCATGCCGCGCGCCCGCACCATGGGCGTGGCTTCAGGCACCCAGGGCCTGCATCAAGCGGCGCTGCGCACCGCGCGGGGCCTCGCCCGCGGCAGGCTCGACACGCTGGTAACGGCCGTCGGCGGCAAGCTGCCAGGCGTCGAGGCTGTCGTCCAGGTAGAAGTCGAGGCATTCCTCGATCACGCGCCGGCGCAGGGCCGGATCGCGCACCGGCCAGGCCAGCTCGATGCGGCGCAGCATGTTGCGGCTCATCCAGTCGGCGCTGCTGAGGTAGAGCAGTTGCTCGTCCTCGCCCTCGCCCCAGCAGAACCACAGCACCCGGGTGTGTTCGAGGAAGCGGCCGACGACCGAGCGCACCCGCACGTTCTCGCTCAGGCCCGGCAGGCCGGGCGGCAGCATGCAGGCGCCCCGCACGATCAGGTCGACATGCGCACCCGCCTGGCCGGCCGCGGCCAGGGCATGGGCCAGGGCCGGGTCGGTGAGGGCATTGATCTTGATCACCATGCGCGCACCCGGCACGCCGGCCCGGGCGGCAGCACCGACCCGGCCGATCAGCTCGATCAGCCGCGCATGCATGTGCTGCGGCGCCAGCAGCAGGCAGCGCGGCCGCGGCAGCTCGGTCTGGCTGGCGAGCTGCTGGAACACGCCGTGCGCGTCGGCCGTGATCGCCGGGTCGGCGGTCAGGAAGCCGGTGTCGGTGTAGAGCCGCGCGGTCTTGGGGTTGTAGTTGCCGGTCGACAGGTGCGCATAGTGGCGCAGCAGCGGGCCGTGCTCGCCGGCCTCGCGGCGGGTGACGAGCATCAGCTTGGCATGGGTCTTGAGCCCGACGATGCCGTAGACCACCTGGGCGCCGACGGCCTCCAGCCGCTCGGCCCAGTTGATGTTGGCTTCCTCGTCGAAGCGGGCCTTGAGCTCGACGACGGCCATCACCTCCTTGCCGCGGCGGGCTGCTTCGATCAGCAGCTCCATCAGCACGCTCTCGCTGCCGGTGCGGTAGATGGTCTGCTTGATCGCGAGCACATCGGGGTCGTGCACGGCTTCGCGCAGGAAGGCGACCACCGGGTCGAAGCTCTGGAAGGGGTGGTGCATCAGCACGTCGCGCTGCTGCAGCGTGGCGATGATGCTGCCGCCCTGGCCGCTGCGCGGCAGCTCGGCCGGCCAGCCGGCTTCGAAGGGCGCAAAGCGCAGGGCCGCCGCGCCTTCGGGCAGCACGCTGTCGTCGACCTGGTCGATGAGCTGGTTCAGCCGCACCAGGTTGACCGGGCCGTTGACCTTGTAGAGCGCGGCCTCGGGCAGCTCGAATTGCTGCAACAGGAAGTCGGTCAGCTCGTCGGGGCAACTGCTCACCACCTCCAGCCGGATCGCGCGGCCGAAGTGCCGCGTGCTCAGCGAGGAGCGCAGGGCCTGGCGAAGGTTGGCCACGTCTTCCTCGTCGACTTCCAGGTCGGAATCGCGGGTGACGCGGAACTGCGAGAAGACCTCGACCTCGCGGCCCGGGAAGAGCTCGGCCAGGTGGGCGCGGATCACGCTGGAGAGCATCACGAAGACCTGCTCGCCCGGCTTGCACAGCGCGGCCGGCAGGCGGATCACGCGCGGCAGCACGCGCGGCACCTTCAGGATGGCGATGCGGTTCTCGCGCCCGAAGGCGTCGCGGCCGCCGAGCTTCATGATGAAGTTCAGCGCCTTGTTGGCGACCTGCGGGAAGGGGTGCGAGGGGTCGAGGCTGACGGGCATCAGCAGCGGCCGAACCTGCGTCTGGAAGAAGCTGTCGACCCAGGCGCGCTGCTTCGCATCGCGCTCGGCATGGTTCAGGATGAAGATGCCCTGCTGCTTGAGCGCCGGCATCACCACATCGTTGAAGGCGCTGTACTGGTCGCGGATCAGGGCATGCGCGTCCTCGACGACGCTGGCCATCTCGCGCGCCGTGATGCCGCTGTCGGGCAGGCGGGCGGCCTCCAGCACGTCAGCGAAGCGAACCTCGAAGAACTCGTCGAGGTTGGAGGAGACGATGCAGACGTAGCGCAGGCGCTCCAACAGGGGCACGTCCTCGCGCAGGGTCTGGGCCAGCACGCGGCGGTTGAACTCCAGGATGGAGCGTTCGCGATTCAGCAGCACGAGCTTGGGTGCAGCGGGGCTGCGGCTGGCCGTTGACGTGCGGCGGACACGGGGCGCGGCCGCAGGGCGGACTGTCGGAGTACGGGCAGGCATCAATCCAGTTTATGACGCGTCCGCGACGTTTTCGTGACGGATGACGCAGCCTGCATGACAGGGCCGGAGGTGCTGCAGGAAGCGCTGGGTGACATGGTCCCAGTCGAAGTTCGCGGCGCGCGCCAGGGCGGCTTCGCGCGGCAGGCGGGCGGCGGCCAGGGCGGCGGCCCGCAGGTCGGTGTCGAGCACGCCGCCGCTGCGCTCGGGCGGCTCGCGGCCGATGACATCGAGCGGGCCGGCCTCGGGATAGGCCGCGACCGGCGTGCCGCAGGCCAGGGCTTCGAGCATGACCAGGCCGAAGGTCTCCGAGCGGCTCGGGAAAACGAAGGCATCGGCCGCGCTGTAGATGGCCGGCAGTTCCGCGCGGGCGACGATGCCGCGCCAGTGCACCTCGGGGTGGGCGGCCTTGAGCGCAGCCTCGCGCGGGCCGACGCCGTAGACGACCTTGCTGCCGGGCAGGTCCAGTTCGAGGAAGGCCTCCAGGTTCTTCTCCCAGGACACCCGGCCGACATAGAGCCACACCGGCCGCGGCAGGCCCAGGTCGGCGCCTTCGACAGGGCGGAAGAGCTGGCGGTCCACCCCATGCGTCCACGGCCGCAGCGCGGCAAAGCCGTGGGCCTGCAGGATGGCGAGCATGCCTTCGGTCGGCACCATCACGCCGGCCGAGGGCGCGTGAAAACGGCGGAACAGGGCATAGCCCCAGCGCGAGGGGATTTTCAGCGCCTGCGCCAGGATGTCCGGGAAGCGGGTGTGGAAGGCCGTGGTGAAAGCCCAGCCGCGCCGCAGCGCATGGCGCCGCGCGGCCCAGCCCAGCGGGCCCTCGGTGGCCAGGTGCAGGGCATCGGGCTGGAGCGCGTCCAGGCGCTCGCGCAGCGCGCGGCCGGCGCGCCAGGCCAGGCGGATTTCGGGGTAGCCGGGGCAGGCGATGGTGCGGAAGTCGCCCGGCTCGATCACCGTCACCTGATGGCCCAGCGCGCGCAGGCGCTGCACCAGCTCGACCAGGGTGATGACAACGCCGTTGACCTGCGGCGCCCAGGCGTCGCTGACGAGGACGAGATGCATGCGGCCGGCCCTCAGCGCAGGGCCGGCACGGCGGCGGCCTGGCGCACGGCGCGCCGGGCGGCGGTGGCGCGCTCGCTCCAGTCCAGGATCTCCAGGCGGCCGTCGGGATGCTCGACCAGGGCCGTCATGCTCTCGACCCAGTCGCCATCGTTGGCATAGAGCACGCCATCGATCTCGCGCAGCTCGGCATGGTGGATGTGGCCGCAGACGACGCCTTGCAAGCCGCGGCGCCGGGCCTCGCGGGCCAGGGCCTCTTCGAAGTCGCCGATGAAGCTGACCGCGCGCTTGACCTTGAGCTTCAGGTACTTCGACAAGCTCCAGTAGGGCAGGCCCAGCCGCGCGCGCAGGCGGTTGAAGTGGCGGTTGACCTTGAGCGTCAGCTCGTAGGCGCGGTCGCCTACATGCGCCAGCCAGGCGGCGCACTGGATCACGCCGTCGAACAGGTCGCCGTGGGTCACCAGCAGGCGCCGGCCGTCGGCCAGGCGGTGCACGGCTTCGTCCACCACCTCGATGCCGCCGAAGTTCAGGCCCAGGTACTTCCGCGCGAACTCGTCATGGTTGCCCGGCACGAAGACCACCCGCGTGCCCTTGCGCGCCTTGCGCAGCAGCTTCTGCACGACATCGTTGTGACCCTGCGGCCAGTACCAACTGCGCTGCAACTGCCAGCCGTCGATGATGTCGCCGACGAGGTAAAGCGTGTCGCACTCGACGGTCTTGAGGAAGTCGAGCAAGGCCGCCCACTGGCAGCCCGGCGTGCCCAGGTGCAGGTCCGAGATCCAGACCGTGCGCACGCGCAGCGAACCCTCCTCGGGGCCGGGCCCGTCCCCGCCCGGTGGCGGCATCACCCCGGCTAGCCATGCGGCTGGCGGCGGGCGCAGCGGGGCGGCGGGCGGCCGGTCCGCGCTGCGGCGAAAGGGGGCGGTGAGCAGCGCACGAAGCATGCGCGCATGGTTGCGGCGCTCGATGACAAGCCTGCGACCTGGCCCCCGGCATGGCGCCTGCAGGCCACAAACACCATGAAAAAAGGCCGCTTGCGCGGCCCTTGCTTCTTGCGGCAGCCCGGGCCGAGGCCCGGGGCGGCTGCGGATCCGGAGAACCGGAATCAGAAGTCGTGCTTCAGGCCAACGCCGAAGATCGAGGTCTTCTCGCCGGCCACGATGCCGCGGTCGACAGCGATCGAGCCCACGACGTTCGCACCGGCGTCCACGTCGGCATGCACGTACTGGACGTACAGGGTGGTGCGCTTCGACAAGGCGTAGTCGTTGCTGATGACGATGTCGTTCGACTTGCCGTTGAACTTGTCGTCGTCGCCGTGGTAGTAGGCCACGGTCAGGGTGTTGGCCGGGTTCCAGGCCCAGTTCACGCCCAGGGCGTAGGTCTGCAGGTCGGAGACTTCGACACCGGCAAGGTTGTCACCGGTGGCTTGGGCGAAGTAGGCCTTGAAGGTCAGGGCGCCGAAGGGCACGGCCACGCCGGCCGAGAAGCGCTTCGTTTCTTCCTGGCCGGTACCCTTGATCAGCTGGTACGAACCCGACACGGTGACCGGGCCGGCGTAGGTGGCACCCAGCGCGACGGTCGAGCCATCCGAGCTTTCGCCAGCGACTTCACCCAGGCCGTAACCAGCGCGCAGGGTCACGGGACCGATGGCGGTGGTGTAGGAGATCAGGTTGCTGGTGAAGATGCCGGCGCCGTTGTTGTTCTGGCCAGCGCCGAGACCGTTCGTGCTCGGGTTCTGGCTCAGGGCGTAGGTCAGCAGGCTGGAGAAGGACTCCTTGAAGCCGCGCGGGTCGGTGCCCAGGTCAGCCAGGATGGCGGGGCTGTACTGACGGCCCAGCAGCACGGTGCCGAAGCTGCCCGACAGGCCAACGTTGGCTTGACGGCCGAAGAGCGAGCTGATGTTGCCCAGGCCGCGGCTGCCGCCGGTGTCGCCACCGAAGTCGCTTTCGAGATTGAACACGGCCTTCAGGCCATTGCCCAGGTCTTCGCTGCCGCGCATGCCCCAGATGCTGGGCAGGATGCCGCCGTTTTGCAACTTGGAAACCGAATCGGTGCCGCCAGCGGTGGCGACATCGCTCACGTATTCAAAACCGACGTCCACGCGGCCGTACAGGGTGACCGACTGGGCTTGGGCGACGCCAGCCAGCGATGCCAGCGCGGCGGCGGCGATCAGAGTCTTCTTCATTGGGTTCTCTCCTCGAGTGGGTAAGACTGCCCTGGCTACTCGCATGAACCAGCGCCGAATGACTTTAGCGCAGGCTTGATGTAAGGCCGCAGCCCCAGGCGCTGTCTTGGTGCAGTTTGTCGCAAGCATGCGACAAGGGTGTTCCCTCCTGGGGGACCGTTGGAACGCCTTGTTTTTCCAGGGACTTGTTCCTGGATGGCACAGCCGCCCTGGGGGCCGGACCGGCAAGCTTGGTGCGCCCGCCTCCTGCTGGTGCGCCAAGCGGTTCAGCGCGCAGACGCCATCTCGGGACCCTGGAGGAAATACTGAGCCAGCAAATCGAAGACCGGCGGGGCTTCGTCCCGCAAGGCTTCGGGATTGAGAAAGAAGGCTTCGGCCGCGACCGGAAAGAATTCCTCGACCGAACTCGCGCCGTAAGGGTCGAGCACCCCCGGCCGGCCTGCGTCGAGCGCGCGCTGCAATTGCGCACGGCCGGCTTCAAGCACTTGGCGCCAGTGGCGGCGCAGGGCCGGGTCGGGCAGGGCAGGCAGGCCGTCGATGGCGCCATTGCCCATGTCGAGCACATGCACGAATTCGTGGATGACGACGTTGTAGGGCCGGCCTTCGGCGTCGGTGCCGGCAGCTTCGACGTCGCGCCAGGACAGCATGATGGGCCCGCCCTCCATGGCCTCACCGGCCAGCACCTCGTCCCAGGCGTGGACGATGCCGTGCTCGTCGGTCCATTCGCGCCGCGCGGTGACTTCGGCGGGATGCATGACGATGCCGACGAAGCCGGCATACGGTGCCAGGCCGAAGTTCAGCACCGGCAGGCAGGCCTGGGCTGCGACGGCAACAGCCATGGCATCGGTCAGCATCAGGCCGCCGGCCGCGCTGAATTCCTTGTCGGCCAGGAAGAGGGTGGCCAGCTCGCGCAGGCGGGCGGCTTCGTCGGCCCGGGCGAGGCGCAAGAAGGGAAACTGCGTCAGCGTGGCTTGCCAGAGCGCGTCGGGAATGGCCCGTTCGCGCAGCAGGCGCGCCTCGCGGCGGGCCCGCAGCCAGCCGATCATGCGTGGTCCGGCGGCAGACGCCGGAAGCCGGTCGCGCTCAGGCGCAGCACCTCGGCGCGCGGGGGCTGGGCATGGTCGCAGTCCCAGTCGCTCAGCACCAGGCGGCGGTGGCGCGGCGAAAGCAGGTGCTCGCCGGGCCGATGGGTGTGGCCATGCACCAGGCAGTCGACCCCGGCCTCATGCAGCCACTGCACGGTGGCGGCATCGTCCAGGTCGGCCCAGGTCTCGGGCTGGCCGGCGGCCTGCCGGGCGCGGCTTGCGGCTCGCATCTGGGCGGCCAGCGCGCGGCGCTCGGCCAGCGGGCGGGCCAGGAAGCGTTCGCGCCAGGCGTCCTGGCGCACTTCCTGGCGGAAGCGCTGGTAGGCCAGGTCTTCCAGGCAGAGCGCATCGCCGTGGCTCAGCAGCACGCGCCGGCCGCAGGCCTGCAAGACGGTGGGGTCGGCCAGCGCGATCAGGCCGCAGTCGCGCACCAGGGCCGCGCCGACGAGGAAATCGCGGTTGCCCGCCATGAAGCCGACGGCGATGCGCGACGAGGCTTGCTGCAACACATCGACGATGCGCCGCTCCCAGCCCGCATGGCGGGCGTCGTCGCCGACCCAGGCTTCGAACAGGTCGCCGAGGATCAGCACCGCATCGGCCGGCGTGTGCCGCAGATGGCTGGCCAGGGCGGCCAGGGTGGCGGGATGGTCGGCGTCGAGATGCAGGTCGGAGAGGAAATCCACCGTCGACCACACCCCCTCCATCGACAGCTCCGAGAAGCGCGGCAAGGCCAGGCTCATCGGGGCGGCTGCGGTGGGTGAGGGCATGGCCGGCGGTCTGCCGATCAGAGCGCGACGGCGCGCTCGATCACCACCGCGTCCAGCGGCACGTCGTCGTGGAAGCCCTTGCGGCCGGTGCGGACCTTCTCGATGGCATCGACCACCTCGGTGCCCGCCACCACCTTGCCGAACACGGCATAGCCCCAGCCGCTGGGCGTGGGCGAGCTGTGGTTGAGGAAGCCGTTGTCGCTGGCATTGATGAAGAACTGCGCGCTGGCCGAGTGCGGATCGCTGGTGCGGGCCATGGCCACGGTGTACTTGTCGTTCTTCAGGCCGTTGTTGGCTTCGTTGGGGATGGAGCCGCGGGTGGGCTTTTCCTTCATGGCGACGTCCATGCCGCCGCCCTGGATCATGAAGCCCTTGATCACGCGGTGGAAGATGACGCCGTCGTACTGGCCGTCCTTCACGTACTGCACGAAGTTCGCGACCGTCTTGGGCGCGCGCTCGGCATCGAGTTCAAGCCGAATCAGACCGGCGGAGGTGTGCAGTTCGACCTGGGTGGACATGGTTCAGCGCTCCAAAGTGGCTTTCTTGATTTCGATCGGGGTCAGCGGCACGTTCTGGTGCGGCCCCTTGTTGCCGGTCGGCACGACACGGATGCGGTCGACGACCTCCATGCCGGACACGACCTTGCCGAAGACGGTGTAGCCATGACCGTCCCGGGCATTCGCCTTGTCGAGGAAGACGTTGTTCCCGACATTGATGAAGAACTGCGCGGTGGCCGAGTTGGGATCGGGCGTGCGCGCCATCGCCACCGTGCCCCGGGCATTGAGCAGGCCGTTGTCGCTCTCGATCGGGATGGGGCCGCGGGTCGGCTTCTCGCTCATCTTCGCGTCCATGCCGCCGCCCTGGATCATGAAGCCGTCGATCACGCGGTGGAAGACGGTGCCGCCGTAGTGGCCGTCCTTCACGTACTGCAGGAAGTTCTCGACCGTCTTGGGCGCCTTGGCCGGTTCGAGCTGGATGACGATGTCGCCCATCGAGGTGCTCAGGCGCACCTTGGGCTCGGCGGCCGCAGCCGGCTGCTGCAGGCCGATCAGACCAAGCAGCAGCAAGGGCAGCAGCGCCGCCCCGCGCAGCGCAAGGCGGCGGCGGAGCGTGGGCAGGGACGGGAAGAAAGCGTGCATGACGATCCTCGGCGTGAAGGGGAGGGCCCGCGGGCGGGCGGGCAGCAGCCGCGGATTCTCCCGCAGACGCCGCAGCGCGCAGGCCGCAGGGCCCATGAAGCGGCTGCGGCCGGCAGGCGGCGCTGGCTATACTGATTTCGCTGCATCCGGGTCTGCGCCCTGCGGTGCACGCCCCGGGCCGCATGCCCGGCCGGGCCACGCCGCCCGACCGCATGCGGCCTTTGTCGTCTGGCCCCTCTCCCTCGCCCGCCCGTCCCGACCCGCAGGGTCCGCTGCGGTGTCTGCCCATGAGCCTGCGCATCCACAACTCCCTGAGCCGCCGCCTCGAAGACTTCGTGCCCCTGGAGGCGGGTCGGGTGCGGATGTACGTCTGCGGCATCACGGTCTACGACCTCTGCCACGTTGGCCATGCGCGCACCATGACCGTCTTCGACGTGGTGCAGCGCTGGTTCAAGGCCAGCGGCTTGCAGGTGAGCTACGTCCGCAACATCACGGACATTGACGACAAGATCATCAAGCGCGCCGTCGAGCGCGGCCTCAGCGTGCGGGCCCTGACCGAACAGATGATCGCGGCCATGCATGCGGACTTCGACGCCATCGGCCTGCAGCGCCCCGACCAGGAGCCGCGCGCGACCGACTATGTGCCGCAGATGCTCGACCTGATCGGCCGCCTGGAGCGCCAGGGCCTGGCCTATGCCGACGGTCGCGGCGACGTGAACTACGCGATCCGCAAGTTCCCCGGCTACGGCCGCCTCTCGGGCAAGTCGCTCGACCAGCTGCGCGCCGGCGAACGCGTCGCCGTGGCCGACGGCAAGGACGATCCGCTGGACTTCGTGCTCTGGAAGGCCGCCAAGCCCGAGGAGCCTGAAGAGGTCAAGTACGACTCGCCCTGGGGCCCGGGCCGGCCGGGCTGGCACATCGAGTGCTCGGCCATGGGCTGCGCCCTGCTCGGCGAGCAGTTCGATCTGCATGGTGGCGGCCTGGACCTGCAGTTCCCGCACCACGAGAACGAGATCGCGCAGAGCGACGGGGCCTTCCATCTCGGCAGCGGGCGCAGCTTCGTCGGCCTGTGGATGCACAGCGGCTTCCTCAATGTCGACAACGAGAAGATGTCCAAGAGCCTGGGCAACTTCTTCACCATCCGCGACGTGCTGCGGCACTACGACGGCGAGACCATCCGCTTCTTCATGCTGCGCGTGCACTACCGCAGCCCCTTCAACTACAGCGATGCCGGCCTCGACGATGCCCGCGCCGGCCTGAAGCGGCTCTACACCGCGCTGGCCGAAGCCCCGGCCGTGGACACGCCCGCGGCCATCGACTGGACCGATCCCCATGCAGCCCGCTTCAAGGCGGCAATGGACGAGGACTTCAACACCCCGGTCGCCGTGGCGCTGCTGTTCGAACTGGTGGCCGAGCTCAACCGCAGCAAGTCGCCCGCCGTGGCCGGCCTGCTCAAGGCCCTGGCCGGTACCCTGGGCCTGCTGCAGCAAGTGCCGCAGGCCTGGCTGCAGGGCGGGGCGGCCGGGGCGTCGGACGATGCCGAGGGCGCCGCCATCGAGGCCCTGATCGCCGCCCGGGCCGCGGCCAAGGCCGCCCGCGACTTCGCCGCGGCCGACCGCATCCGCGCCGAGCTGACGGCCCGCGGCATCGTGCTGAAGGACAGCGCCCAGGGCACGACCTGGGTGCGGGCCTGAGCCCCGGATCGCGCGTGGTGCCCCCCTTGCGCCCCGTTCCCCCGCCGGCCCCGGTGCCGACGGCGGACCTCGACCAGCCGGGACTGACGCCGCCCTACTGGGACGAAGCCTGCCGGCATCTGGCGCGCCGTGACCGCGTGCTCAAGAAGCTCATCCCGCAGTTCGGCGCGGCACGGCTGCACAGCCGCGGCGACGCCTTCACCACCCTGGCCCGCTCCATCGTCGGCCAGCAGATCTCGGTCAAGGCCGCGCAGTCGGTCTGGCTGCGGCTCAATGCCGTGGCCTTCGGCGACCTGCCCGACAGCCCGCCGCCGGCCGGCGAGCGCCCGGCGCTGCTGCCGGCGCAACTGCTCGATCTGCCGGTCGAGGGCCTTCGCGCTGCCGGCTTGTCGGCCCGCAAGGTCGAGTACCTGCGCGACCTGGCCGCGCACTTCGCGGCCGGCAGCGTGCATGTGGAGGCCTGGGCCGGCATGGACGACGAGGCCATCATCGAGGAGCTGGTCGCGATTCGCGGCATCGGCCGCTGGACGGCCGAGATGTTCCTCATCTTCCACCTGCTGCGGCCGAACGTGCTGCCGCTCGACGATGTCGGCCTGATCAAGGGCATCAGCCGCAACTACTTCAGCGGCGAGCCGGTGTCGCGGGCCGAGGCCCGCGAAGTCGGCGAGGCCTGGGCGCCCTACCGCTCGGTGGCGACCTGGTACCTCTGGCGCAGCCTCGATCCCCTGCCCGTCGACTACTGAAGCCTGCGGCCCCGGCCGCCGCCGTTTTTCGGTGCCCCCGCTTTTGCGAGAATGCCGAGTCAAAGACGAAGGCCCTGCGGCCCCCGATCCGCGCCGACCGACAAGGATCCCCGCGCATGAGCAAGAAGCATTTCCTGGAGTTCGAGCAGCCCATCGCCGAACTCGAAAACAAGATCAATGAGCTGCGTTACGTCCAGAGCGAGTCGGCCGTCGACATCTCGGAAGAGATCGACCGGCTCGGCAAGAAGAGCTTGCAGCTCACCAAGGACATCTACGCCAACCTGACGCCCTGGCAGGTCACGCAGATCGCCCGTCATCCGCAGCGGCCCTACACGCTCGATTACGTGACGGAGATCTTCACCGACTTCCAGGAACTGCACGGCGACCGACATTTCGCCGACGACCAGTCCATCGTCGGCGGCCTCGCCCGCTTCAACGGCCAGGCCTGCATGGTCATCGGCCACCAGAAGGGCCGCGACACCAAGGAGCGTGCCGCACGCAACTTCGGCATGAGCCGGCCCGAGGGCTACCGCAAGGCCCTGCGGCTGATGAAGCTGGCCGAGAAGTTCGGCCTGCCGGTCTTCACCTTCATCGACACGCCCGGCGCCTATCCCGGCATCGGCGCCGAGGAGCGCGGCCAGTCCGAGGCCATCGGCCGCAACATCTTCGAGATGGCGCAGCTCGAGGTGCCCATCATCGCGACCATCATCGGCGAGGGCGGCTCGGGCGGCGCGCTCGCCATCGGCGTCGGCGACCAGGTGCTGATGCTTCAGTTCTCGGTCTATTCGGTGATCTCGCCGGAAGGCTGCGCCTCCATCCTGTGGAAGACGGCCGAGCGCGCCAGCGATGCGGCCGAGGCCATGGGCATCACCGCCCACCGCCTCAAGGCCCTGGGCCTGGTCGACAAGATCGTCAACGAGCCGGTCGGCGGGGCGCATCGCGACACCAAGCAGATGGCCGCTTACCTCAAGCGCGCCCTGGCCGACACACTGCGCCAGATCGACGACCTGAAGCCGCGCGAGCGCCTGGCGCAACGCTACGAGCGCCTCAAGGGCCTGGGCCGCTTCAGCGACACCAAGGCCCGCTGAGCGGCACCGCCGGCCGGCCCGCCCTGCCTTGGCCGCGCAGCGTGCCGAGCGCCCCGGCCGACATGCCGGCCGCTGATCCCGTCGATCCCGGCCCTGTGCCGGACGCGGACGGGCCGCCTGCCGGCCCCCCGGGCTTCGCCGTCGCCTGGAGCGGCGGCCGCGATTCCACCGCCCTGCTGCATGCCAGCCTGCGCGTCGCGCGGGGCCTGGGCCTGCGGGTGCACGCCTTCCACATCGACCATGGCCTGCAAGCGGCTTCGGCCGACTGGGCGCGCCGCTGCGCGGCCCAGGCGGCGCGCTGGGCACGGGCGGGCGCGCCCTTGCGCTTTGCCAGCCGGCGCCTGGAAGGCCGGCCCGGACCGGGCGACAGCGTCGAGGCCTGGGCGCGCGAGGGCCGCCGCGCGGCGCTGGCCGCGCTGGCCCGCGAAGCCGGTGTCGACCTGCTGCTGCTGGCCCACCATGCCGGCGACCAGGCCGAGACCGTGCTGCTCCAGGCCCTGCGCGGCGCCGGCCCGGCCGGCCTGGCCGCCATGCCGGCGCGGCAATGGCGCCAGGGCCTGTGCTGGGCCCGGCCCTGGCGCGAGCAGCCGCGCCGCGCGATCGAGGCCTATCTGCGCCGCCACCGCTTGCGCTGGATCGAGGACCCGAGCAATGCCGAGCCCGTCCATGCCCGCAACCGCCTTCGGCAGCACGTGTGGCCGGCGCTGGACAGTGCCTTTCCGCAGGCCGGGTCGGCCCTCCTGCGCCTGGCCCGGCATGCCGCCGAGGCGGCCGAGAACCTGCGCGCCCTGGCCGAGAGCGACCTGGCCCTGCTCGGCCCGGCCGCGACCCAGGCCCTGCCGCTCGTCCCCGTGCTCGACCACCCGCCCGCGCGTGCGCGCCTGCTGCTGCGTCACTGGATCGAGCGGCAGAGCGGCCACCCGGTGCCGGCCGACCGTTTCGAATCGCTGTGGCTGGCCCTGACCGCCGGACGCGGCCCGGCCGCCTGGCCCTGGCCGGGCGGGCAATTGCGGCGCTACCGCGGCCTGCTGCGCTGGGGGGCCACCGCCGAGGGCTGCGTGCCGGACGCGCCGCCCGCCGGCCTGCGCGCCGAGCCGCTGCCGATCGACAGCCCCGAGCCCGGCCTGCCGCCCGACTGGCTGCCCCGCCTGGAGGCCCGCGCCCGGCAGGGCGGCGAGCGCTTCCAGGCCGGGCCCGGCCGGCCGCCGCGCGCGCTCAAGAAGCAGTTCCAGGCCGCCGGCCTGCCGGCCTGGGCGCGTCAGGCGCCGCTGTTCTTCCTCGGCGAGACCCTGGTCTTCGTGCCCGGCCTGGGCCTGGACGCGCGCTGCGCCCTGGGGCCCGGCCAGCCCCGGCTGCGACTGGTCTGGCAGCCTGAGGGCGGCCGTCCTGCCGCAGGCGGGCTCGCCTAGAATCGCGGGTTTTCCGCGGGCCTGGCCCGCCCGTCCTACCCCCTTCCCATGGCCCTGATCGTTCACAAGTACGGCGGCACCTCGATGGGCTCGACCGAGCGCATCCGCAGCGTTGCCAAGCGCGTTGCCAAGTGGGTCGGCGCGGGTCACCAACTGATCGTCGTGCCCTCGGCGATGAGCGGTGAGACCAACCGACTGCTCGGCCTTGCCAAGGAACTGCTGCCCGATGCGCGCAGCGCGTCCGCCCGCCGCGAGCTCGACATGATCGCCAGCACCGGCGAGCAGGTCTCCGTCGGCCTGCTGGCCCTGGCGCTTCAGGCCGAGGGCGTGCCCTCGGTCAGCTACACCGGCTGGCAGGTGCCGGTGCGCACCGACAGCAGCTACACCAAGGCGCGCATCGAATCCATCGACGACGTTCGCGTGCGCGCCGATCTGGCCGCCGGCCGCGTCGTCGTCATCACCGGCTTCCAGGGCATCGACGAAGAAGGCCACATCACCACCCTCGGCCGGGGCGGCAGCGACACCTCGGCCGTGGCCGTGGCCGCAGCCCTGAAAGCCGACGAGTGCCTGATCTACACCGACGTCGACGGCGTCTACACCACCGACCCGCGCGTGGTGCCGGAAGCCCGCCGCTTGCAGACCATCTCCTTCGAGGAGATGCTGGAAATGGCCAGCCTCGGCAGCAAGGTGCTGCAGATCCGCTCGGTCGAATTCGCCGGCAAGTACCGCGTGCCGATGCGCGTGCTGTCGAGCTTCACCCCCTGGGACATCCCGGTCGATGAAGAGGCCCGCTCGGGCACGCTGATCACTTTCGAGGAAGACGAGAAGATGGAAAAGGCTGTCGTGTCCGGCATCGCGTTCAACCGCGACGAGGCCAAGATCACCGTGGTGGGCGTGCCCGACAAGCCCGGCATTGCTTCGAAGATCCTCGGCCCCGTGGCCGCGGCCAACATCGATGTCGACGTGATCCTGCAGAACGTCTCCCACGAGGGCAAGACCGACTTCAGCTTCACCGTGCACCGCAACGACTTCCAGCGCACGCTGGACCTGCTCAAGGGCGGTGTGGCCCAGGACCTGGGTGCGGCCGATGTGGTCGGCGACGCCAAGATCGCCAAGGTCTCGATCGTTGGCATCGGCATGCGCTCGCATGCCGGCGTGGCCAGCACCATGTTCCGCGCGCTGAGCGAGGAGAACATCAACATCAAGATGATCACCACCAGCGAGATCAAGACCAGCGTGGTGATCGACGAGAAGTACATGGAACTGGCCGTGCGCGCCCTGCACAAGGCCTTTGACCTGGACCAGGCCGCCGCCTGAGGCGAAGGCCTGCGGGGCGTGCGTGCAACGCCGCGCGCATCAGCGCATGAGCCCGGGGCAGCAGGCCCCGGCTTTGCGGCATAATCGCAAGTCTTCGCCGGAGTCGTGACCGAGTGGCCGAAGGTGCTCCCCTGCTAAGGGAGTATGCGCGCTAAAACGTGCATCGAGGGTTCGAATCCCTCCGACTCCGCCAAAGCACCCCCAAAATGGCCCCCTGTGGGCCATTTTTCATGGGCGAAAGCCTGCAAAATCAAGCACTTGCGCGGGTCGGACCGGAGTGAACCCCCACAAATCCGGCGATCGCCCACGGTGCACCACAGATAGCGTGTAGGCACCGGGGTAGGCACCGCGCAGGGAGTGCGCAGGATGCCTACAAACACACTGACGGACGCCGGCTGCAAGGCGATCAAGCCCGGGCCGAAGGCCAGCAAGCACTTCGACGGTGGCGGGCTGTACCTGTGGGTGTCGCCCAGCGGGGCCAAGGTGTGGCGGCTGGCGTACCGGCTGGCCGGCAAGCCTCAGACGATGAGCTTGGGGCCCTACCCGCTGATCGGCCTGGCCGCGGCGCGCGCCAAGCGCGATGAGGTGCGCCGGGCGCTGCTCGAGGGCCAGGACCCGATGCAGGACCGGCGCAAGGCGCCGCCGGCCGAGCTGACGCTGCGCCAAGCGTGCCTGGACTACTGGGACGGGCGCAAGGATGCCTCCGAGGGCTACCTGCTGAACGTGCGGCGGGCGCTGGAGCGCCACGTGTACCCGCATGTGGGCGAGCTGCCCCTGTCGCGCGTGGATCGAGACGCGGTGCTTGACGTGCTGCTGCGCATGGACCGGGCCGGGCTGCACGTGTACGTGCGCAAGGTGCGGCTGTGGGTGAGCCTGGCGCTCGACCGGCAGGTCGAGCTGGGCAAGATGCCGCTTAACCCCTGCGCCCTGATCAAGCCCGACAAGGTGCTGGGCCGGGCGAAGGTGCAGCACTTCGCGGCGCTTGAGCTGCATGAGGTGCCGGCGCTGCTGCAGCGCCTGGCCCTGGAGGGGCCGCTGCCCTCAGCCCAGGCCTGCCGGCTGCTGGCGCTGACATGGGTGCGCACGGGCGAGCTGCGCGCGATGCGCTGGGATGAGGTGGACGGCGACCTGTGGCGCATCCCGGCCGCACGCATGAAGATGGACCGCGACCACCTGGTGCCGCTGAGCCGGCAGGCCCTGGCCGTGCTGGCCGAGCTGCGGGCGGTGCATCGGGGCGGGCCCTATGTGTTCCCGGGCGACCGGACGACGGCGCGGCCGATGAGCGAGAACGCGGTGCTCTACCTGCTGCACCGCATCGGCTACAAGGGCCGGATGACGGGGCACGGGTGGCGCACGGTGGCCAGCACCTGGGCCAATGAGGCGGGCTACCGGCCCGACGCGATCGAGCGGCAGCTTGCCCATGCGCCCGATGATGATGTGCGGGCGGCCTACAACCGGGCGGAATACCTGCCGGAGCGGCGGGGGATGTTGCAGGCTTGGGGGGATTGGGTGGAAACCTGCCTGCTGCTAAAGTGACTCTGCGGCTGTAGGTATCCCTAGGTTGGCTGAGTTCATCAACCGTCTTATTCTGCATTGGAAGGTTAAGTGCAAATGGATTGCGAAAATCTAGCCAAGATTTTGAATCTCGTTGGTATAGCGCTTAACCTTATAGGTGTTGTGGTGCTTTACCTAGCTTCGCCGCTAAACGTAAGCGTTGTGGATGGGGGGGATTTGGATGCCCCGGCAGCCAAAAATTTTGAAGAACATGCCGCCGTCAAGAAAAACAATAGGCGAATGACTTGGGCTGTCTTCTTGATTATTCAGGGTTGTATTTTTCAGTTCGTTGGCAATCTGCTTGCCTAATCAATCATCCGGCAGCGAGTATTGCCACCTTCCGAGCACAGCGACCACGGCGGCCGGCAGGGGGCGTGCAACGATCTCTGCACGAGCGCCGGTCCAGCCTGCGCACAGGCGGCCAAACTCCATGCCTTCGGGGGTTAGGCGCGGGTTGCTCACGGAATCCTCAAGTTCCGCGCCGCCAGGGTGCTGTGATACCAGCCCTGCCGCTTGGGCGTGATGTTGATGTCTAGGGGCGGCAGGCGGTCGGTCTGGATGTAGCGGCGGATTGTCTCGCCGCAGCAGTCGAAGGCGCGCTGCACGTCGCGGCGCCAGACGATGCGGTCGGGCTCGGTCGGGGCCGAGGCCGGGGCCTCGGCAGGGGTTTCGGGCGCGGGGCTGTTCATGCGGCGCGGGAATAGGGGTGGGGTGTTTCGTCGGCTTGCGCCGGCTGGGCTTGATCGGTGGCCAGCCGCTCCGCCGGCTGGCTGGCCAGCGCCTGCTGCCGGCGCTGCATGGCGGCCAGGCGCACGCGGCTGAGCGTGGCTTCGGACCAGTCCGCTGCGCGAATGGCGGTCGGCCGGTCCACGGCCTCGGCCATCGCATCCTGCAGCTCGACGAGCTGGCGGGCGGCCACCAGCTCGGGGCCGGTGAAGCCGACGCGGCCGGTGCGGATCCAGCGATCGGCGACGGCCTGCACCAGATCCAGGCCGGCCTTCATCTGCTCGCGGGCGCTGTCGTCCCATGAGGGCGACAGCTCGGCGACGCGGCTCCAGGTGAGCACGCCGCCGGCCCATTGCCACAGCGTCTCGGCGTCGGCCTGGCCGGATGCGATGGCGTCGACGTGGACCAGGTGGCACAGGGCCAGGTCGCGCACCTGGTCGGGGGCCAGGGTGGGGCGCAGGCCGCGCGGGGGCACGGGCACGATGGGGCGGCGGTGGCAGCGTTTGCGGGTCATGGGGTGATGCCGTGCTGGTCGCGGGCTTGATCGGTCGTCTTGCCGTTCGGGTGCGCCGCGCACTTGCTGCACACGGGCGCCTCCTGCTGCACCGTCTTGCCACGCGCGGTCTTGCCTTGCCACCGCAGCACCTCGGTGCTGAGTTGCTGCGGGTAGCGCCACAGCCCGCACCGGCCGCACTGCTTCTGCCGCAGGCCAGCCTTGTGCTGCGCCTCGGCCCATTCGTGCCACGCCAGGTAGCCTTCGGGGGCCGGGTCGCCGGGTCTGTAGCGGCGCTGCTCCAGCACGCAAACCAGGGTGACGGGCTTTGACGCCGGCGGATCGGCATTGGTGTTGTGGGGGCTCATGTCTGCAAGATCTCCAGCCCCAGGATGGCCTGGTCGTACTGCGCCAGCGCCTGGGCGGCCAGCTCGTCGGCCTCGAGGATGCTGCCGGCGAAGCTGTGGTAATCGATCAGGGCCTGCCGGTCGGCGCGCAGCACTTCGAGGGCCAGGGCCAGGGCCTGGCCGGCGGTGTGCGAAGGGGTGGGGGTGCTCATGCGGCTGCTCCTTGAGCCACGCTAAGTCCAACCGCGACGGGGCGAACCCACACCGGCGCGGCGCTGAGTGAAAACGTCTGGCCGCTCCAGGCCAGCAGAAGCGTGCGGCCCATTTCGCTGGCGATGGCTTGAGCGGCATCGCTGGGCACCGCGTTGCCGATGCGCTCGCGCCAGGCCTGATCGCTCAGGCCGTCCAGCTCAAGCTGTTCCTCGGGGTCCACCAGGCTTTGCAGGGCGGCCAGCTCCAGCGTGGTGAACGGCCGGTGCCAAGTGCCATCCTCAGCGGCGATCACGGCCACCAGGTTGTCGGTTGCGGCTGGCATGCGCGGGTCGGCCACGGACCAGCGGCCGTTGTCGTGGCATGCAGCCGCGCTCACGGCGCCGCTGGGTTCGTCCATGCGCACCACGCCGTAGTGCCCGCCGGTCAGGTAGGCGCCTCGGTCGGCGGCCATGCCGCTGCGCGGGTCGGCCACCGCGAAGGCGCCCTGGCCGGTGGTGCTGCCGCTGATGACGGTGCCGGCCGGCTCGGCCCAAGGCGTGACCGCGTACTTGCCGAAGGTCGGGCCGTCGCGGCGTGGATCCGCCACGCAGCCGCCCACCGCCCCTGTGCCCCCGGTGACGGCCTGCGCGTGGTCTGCGTATCGCACCACTCGGAAGGCGTTGTTGTGCAGCACGCCCGGGCAGCGCGGATCGGCCACCGAGTGCGCGCCGCCGCCGGCGGCCGACTGGCCGGTCACCGCGCCGCTGGTGTCGGCCCACCGGCGCACGCCGTACTGCTGGTACTGCGCGGCCGCGTCGGCGGCGCGGGGGTCGGCGACGCTGAAGGCGCCGTTGAGCGGCAGGCTCTCGCCCGCCACGGCGCCGGCGGTCTCGTCCCAGCCGCGCACGCCCAGGCCGCCGCGGAACATGGTGGGCACAACCAAGTAGTCGCGCAGCACGCCGTCGGCCACGGCCAGCCGGTTCAGGCTGCGCCAGTCGCTGCCGGCCTCGACGAAGGCCAGCCGGATCCAGGTCTTCCACTGCAGAGCCGGCACCCGGTGCATGGGCCCGGCGCGCAGGTCGCCTGGCAGCAGCATGCGGCCCAGCACGTCGCCCACGGCGCGCAGGGGCCGGCGCGCCGGCTCGTACAGCAGCGGGGGCACCTTGGCGATGTGGCGGGCCACCAGCAGGAAGCGCTTGCGGCTCTGCGCCAAGCCGCCCAGCTCGCCGCAGTCGTGCGTGGTCTCGGCCGTGGCGTAGCCGTAGCTGCGCAGCATCGCGGTGATGCGGTCCAGCAGCGCGCGGCCACGGGTGGCCAGGCGGGGCACGTTCTCGAACAGCACCAGCTCGGGCGGGTCGTCGGCCCAGGCTTCGAGCATCAGCCACACGCCGCGCAGCGTCAGCCGGTTCAGGGCCTGGTACTTGGCGGTCTTGCTCTTCGTCTCGGAAAGCAGGCCCGAGAAGCCCTTGCAGGGCGCCGACAGGAACACGATGTGCGGGCGCTCGCCGCCGGCGGCGCGCTGGATGTCTTGCGGCGTGGCCTCGCGCCAGTCCGGGCCCGGCTCGTGGCCATGGAAGGCGGTGAACTGCTCACGGTCGAACATGTCCAGCACGGTGCCGGGCACGCCGGCCAGCGCCTTGAAGTCGCGCATGGCGGCGGCATCGTTGTCGATGCCGCCGATGCAGCGGAAGCGGGCCACCAGGTTGCCCACGCGGGCCGCGCCGCGGTTGAAGCCGCGGGCGCCGCCGCCGAGGCCGGCGAACAGGTGGAAGTGGCGAATCTCGCAGGGCGTGAGCATCAGCGGCCCCCCTTTTCGTACACGCTGCGCAGGTACAGGGCCAGCTCGCGGTTGTCGGCGCCCAGGGTGCGGCGCTGGTCGGCGGCGCCCATCTTGTCGTCGTGGCCTGCGTCCAGGGACAGGTGCATCAGCTCCAGCAGGGCATCGGCGGCGGCCTCCAGCTTGTCGGCGGCCTTGAGGGCGCCTTTGCGGTAGGCGGCTTCGGCGCGGGCCTGGGCCTTGCGGTCGCGGTCGCTGGTCCAGTCGTCGCCGGCCATGGCGAGCTGCTGCGGCTGCGGGGCGGGCGGGGCCAGGGGCTCGCCGTGGGGGCTGTACAGGATGTTGTGCATGGCGGGGCCGGGCTCAAGCCAGATGAAACACGCTGGCGCCGCGCACCGCGGTGCGGTGCGGGCGTGCGGGCGGGTGCGTAGGGGAGGTGGCTTGGCGCCGGGCCTGGCTCTGTTTGACGCCGCGCAGCAGGGCGGCTTCGTGCGCCGGGCTGCGGCGCCAGCCTTGTTCGATGAGCCAGGCCCAGCGCTGCTTGCAGCTGCCGTGCATTTGGTGCTTGGGGGCCAGGCATGCGGTGTGGCCGCAGCGGGTCCAGTAGTAGGTGCCGGCCGGGGCCCACTGGCCGCCGTGGGTGAGTGCGTAGATGAGCTGGGCCACGGGGGCGTTGCGGGCGGCGCCGGGCGCGTCGTTCCGAGACAGTCGAGCAAGCGGGTAGCCGGCGCCGTGGTACTTGGCGCCCCGCCACAGCCAGCAGCCGCTGTCGGGGTCGACGTAGCAGCGTTGCATGACGTCGTCCAGCGTCTTGAGGCGGGGCTTAGCCATGGCGCAGCAGCTCCTCGATGCGGGCACGGGCGGCGCTGTCGAGGGCGTGGCACTGCTGGCCGCTGCGCCAGCGCAGGGTGTCGCCGTAACGGCTGGGGATGAGGTGGCGGTGGCAGGCGGCCTGCCGGGGCAGGGGGGCGCCGATGTGGGCGGGCAGGGCCTCGGTGGGGATGCCGCCGCGGGCGCCGGGGCGGATGGGCAGGCCATGCGCGCCGAAGTGGGTGTCGGGTCCAGGCCGGTGGCTGGGGCCGTCTGTGGCGGGCTGCAGGTCTTGGCCGAGGGCGCTGCTGCGCAGGCTGTCCAGCCCGGTGGCGGTGAGGGTGAGGACGGACTCGGCAGGCCGGCTGGCCGACTCATCGACCAGGATCCAGCCGCAGCGGACGGCGGATTGCACCGCGCGGATCAGCTCGATGCCGCTGAGGGTGGTGGTGCCCAGGCCGATCTGCGCGCAAGCGCGTGCGGTGGCCATCCGGCCGCTTTGCCGGGCCAGGTACGCCATCACCCGCAGGGTGCGGCTTTCGCGCCGGCTGGTGTCGGGGCGGTTGGTGGTGCTGGTGTCCGAGGTGGACACGCGCAGGCTGGCGGCGCGGCTCATGCGGCTTGGGGGCCGGGCTGGGCGGCTTCGGTCAGGTCAAGCTCCAGGCAGGCTTCCAGCAGGCCTTCGTAGGTGTGCAGCCAGGCCTGGGCCCAGGCGCTGGCGGGCATGGCGGCGCGCTCGGGCGTGTGCAGGCTGATCCACGCGGCGGGGCGCACGTTGCCGGCTTGCAGCTCTTCGGGCAGCGGGGCGTGGGCGGGCATGAGGTCGCGCCAGGCGGTGCGGGTGGCGATTTCGTCAGCGGCCAGCACGGTGCAGGCGGCGCGGGCGCGCAGCTCGTGCCGCAGGCCCAGGGCCAGGGCCATGTGGCGGTGGTGGTGTTGCTCGATCCGGTCGAGGTCGCTCCACAGGCCGTCGCCGTGCTGGGTGTGGCGCAGGGCCACGCGCAGGCTGTAGGGGGTGTCGCCCAGCACGGTGGCCAGGGCGTGGTGGGTGAGCGCGGCCAGGCGCATGCGGGGGCAGGTGATGCCGCGGTTGCGGGTGACGATCTCTTCGATCAGCAGGCTGTGCTCGGCCAGGCTGTAGGCGCGGGCCGGGGCGCCGGCCCAGCGGTTGATGTGGGCGAGCTGGTGGGCCACGGTGTCGGCCGTGACTTGCAGGTAGGCGGCCGGGGTGTGGCTGGGGTGGTGCAGCACGGGCACGCTGGCACCGCTGGCCAGCACGGTGGCGGTGGCGGCGGGGTTGCTGGCCACGGCTTGCTGCGCAGCGTGGGCCAGGGCTTGGGGGGTGGTGGGCATGGGGGTGTCTCCTCGATGCGGGTGGGCAGCAGGTGCGGCGTGGGCCCAGGCTCAGGCGCTGAGGCCGGCGTGCAGGCTGATGCCGATGAGGGTGAGGGTGATGTGGCCGGCCAGCACAAGGGCGGCCAGCAGGGCGGCGGCTTCGGCCGGGTGCGACACCCAGGTGACGTGGTGGGTGGGCGCTTCGCCCAGGCCGCAGGCCAGGGGGGTGGGGCACTGGGCGTGGTGCTGGCTGCAATCGGCCGGGCAGGGCCGGGCGGGCTGCTTGGGAGCGGGGCGCACCCAGGCCAGCACCAGGCCGGCGCTGAGGGTGGTGCTGTCCGACAGATCCAGCAGGCCGTCGAGGCTGACGGCGGCCAGCAGCAGCATCAGCAGCAGGCAGCCGATGCCGACGCAGTCGTCCACGCTGAGGCGGCCGGCCTGCTGGCTGGCGCTGGCGGCCTGGGCCTTGCGGGCACGGCGCAGGGTGGCGGCCACGTCGGTGGCGGCGGCGCTGCGGTAGCGCAGGGGCTTGCTGCCGGTGGTGCACAGCGGCCGGGTGGGCAGGGTGGCGCAGGCGGGGGGCGCCGGCTGGGGGCCGCCGGCGGGGTGGGCCATGCTGTCGATGGCGGCCTGCACGGTGGGGCTGGTGGTGGCCTGCGCGGCCAGCAGCTTGGGGTTGCCCAGGGCGATGCCGCCCAGGCGCTTGAAAAAGGTGTCGAGCATGGTGGGTGCCTCCTTCGTGGCGGGGTGGGGCGCGGCGGGCCTCAGGCGGCGCTGCGCTGGGGGGTGGCCAGGCAGGCCTGGGTGATGAGCCAGGGTGCGGCGGCGGGGCCGCTGTGCGCGTCGAGCGGGTAGGCCAGCACGCCGGCCACGCAGGGCCGGGCCAGTTGGCCGCGGATGAGCTGCAGGGCCCGGGCGCTGTCGCCGGCGATGCCGAGGACGGTGGGGTCCTCCAGCTGCTCGCGGTAGCCCCAGGGGCTGAGGGCATCGCGCAGCCGCCACAGGCGCAGCGGGTAGTCGAGCCCGGGCTCCAGCAGGTCGAGCAGGCTCAAGCGCACGCTGGGCTGCCAGTGGGGCGCGCCGCTCAGGGCGTGCTGCAGGGCGGCCTGGGTGGGGGGCGCGGGGCGCCGCACATCCAGCACCTGGCGCAGCACGCCGGTGGCGGGGTGCTTCAGGCGCAGCAGCTGGTCGGCCACGGCGCGCGGGGCGCGCAGGGCCACGGCCCGGCCGTGCTGGGTGGCGCTCAGGTTGCGGGTGCCGGGCTGCCACAGCACGGGCACGCCGGCCATGTGCAGCACCAGCATGCGGCCGCGCAGGTCGCGGCCGGCCCAGGGGGTGGGTGCGTGGGGGGTCATGCCGGCCTGCTCAGGTCTTGCGCTTGCAGCTCGCGGATGCCCAGCCCCCAGGTGCGGCGCACCTCGTCGCGGCCGTGGGTGCGGCAGGTGCGTTTGATCAACTCGGCGATGAGGCCGGTGTCCATCGGGATGAAGGCCGGCGTGTTGTGCCCATGGTGCGGCCGGCGCTTGGTGGGCCCGGGGCAGCTGTGGAAGAAGGCCGGGTAGCCGGTCATGGCCGCAAAGCCGGCCAGGTGCACATCGCGGCGGCATGTGCGAGCGGTGTGGATTGCTAGCTCGACATGGGCCAGCGTGATCCGCCGCGGTGCCGGCGTGGCCGGCGCGCTGGCGGCCTGGGCGGTGTGCTGCGCCGCGCTCATCAGGCCACCGGAGAGGTTTGGACCACGCAGGCGAGGTCGGAGTCCTGCGGCATCTGCATCACCGCAACGAGCTTCAGGCCGCCGTGGATCACGAGCGGATTGCTTGCACCTTGCTTGGCCTGCGTGCGCCACGCCCGAACCATCTGATGGATCGCAAGGATCTGCTCTTGGCTGAGGCGCGCGTCGGTTTGAAGGACGAGCGCATCGCCCGGGTTGATGAGGATGGGGCCTGAGTCGGCGGCGGGCGTCACTCCAGGCGTGGGCGCAGGGCATGAGCCGGCCTCACCTTGGGTGTGGCCGCTGGCGGCCTGGGCGGTGTGCATGAAGGTCCCCTTGGCCGCCCCTGCCAGCGGGTGCTGGCGGTGTGTGGGGGGCGGTTGGGGCGGATGTTAGGCGCGCCTACATTGCAGCGCAATAGGCTGGCCTAACTTTGTGTGTCCTTCAGGGGATGTGACGGCGTGTCCACATGCTTCTGTGGATGCGTCTGCCGGCAGGTCCACTGCTGGGCTTGGGGCATCCGGCGATGTGCCCAGCTACTGCTTTTTCTTGGCGCGCTCTGCAAGTACGTTACGCCAGCGGTCAGGCAGATCGAGCCAGACCGAGTAACTGTGTCCTGGTTGCGCCGGTCTGAGAACTTTGGCAACGCAGGTCGCACGCTTGACCCCTTTTAGCTCGCGTGCAAGGCGCTGCCGCACGTTTAGGGTAAGCGCTGCTGGTACATAACCGATGACTCTTCCGTGCATCAGCACTGCAACGGCATTACTATCCTTGACGTTGTTTTCATCACAAAAAAGCTCTGCCAGTCCTGCGAATGCTCGGTCGCTACTATTCGGGTTCTCGTCAAATGCTAAAAAAGACTCGGTGTAGTGGCTCTCGCCAACAACCTCCCATTGAAAAACGCCAGGCCCTTGTATGTCTGCCCTGGCTGCAAATGCGCGTCCATCAACCTTGTTTGAACTGCTGGCTTGCGCCCTTGCCTGGCCGCTCTGGGAGCTTCGCTGCTGCGTCCGGGCTGGGCCGCGCTCCTCAGGCAGGAACAATCTGATGATTGCCCCCAAGATTGCAAAGATCAGCTTTGTCAATTCGATGATGAGCTTCATGGCTTGAGGTCGAGACGATGTGTAGCAATGTTCGGTCGCATCAATCCCGGTCGCCACCCTCTTTGGGGGTTCTTGACTTGCTGTAGTCGTGCAGTAAGTAAACTTGGGCGGTTCTTATGCTGCGCGGTTGTTGAGCTTTGACATGTCAACAAAGGCGCGAATATATGACTCGATCATTTGGAGTTGATCCGCTGGCAATGCGCGAATGTCGCTTGCATTGAAGGATTTAAAAGGCCAATCGCTATCGTAGTCCGGTCGTGGCTCTTCTGCTGTTGGGCTGCTCGCAATCGTGCCCTCCCACTCAGGCAAGCCAAGCCCGGTTTCAAGCCAATCGCGCGAGCATCCCAGGTACTCGGCTGCTTTGCGCAGCGAGCTTGATTTAAGAGTTTTGGTTTCGCCAGAAAACCACTGTGATACTGATGGGGCTTTGACGCCGCAGTAGGCGGCGAGTCCAGCTTGGCTGGTCCCGGGCTTGCGCGCGAGGGCGCGCTTCAGGCGGTCGGCTAGGCTACTCATAAGCCAAGCCTAAGACCCAGATTGTTAGGTGTGCCTTGCTTTGAGTGTTAGGTGCACCTATCATGCCGGGATGACTCACCCGATTGATCTGGCTGGCGGCCCCGCCAAGGTCGCAAAGATTTGCGGCGTCAGCGCGCCGAGCTGCGTCCAGTGGCGTAGGGACGGTGTACCCATCAAGCGTGCAGTGCAGATCGAGCAGGGCACGGGCCGCCAGGTCATGCGCTGGGACCTGCGCCCCCTCGACTGGCACGAGATCTGGCCCGAGCTGATCGGCTTGCCCGGTGCACCGGCGCTGCCGCAGCCGCTGCACCGGGCTGACGCCGCCCCAGTTGCCCCCCAAGCCGCCTCCGCCGCGAAGGAGGCGGCCTGCCATGAGTGAATCCGCCAAGCGCGCCATGGCGCCGGAGCCTTTGCCCAGGGCTGAAGCTGACAAGCTGCTGTCGTCCATGCCCGCATCCTGCGCCCTGGGTGTTGCCGCAGTGCCCCCCATCATGGGGGCCAGCGCTGCCCGGGGCTTGCTGGCCCGGGCGGGGGCGGCGGTTTCGCAGGCGGGCTGGGCGGTGCTGGCGCGCACGCTGGCCGGCTGGCCGGGCCTGCGCCTGGCTTTGCTGGGGCGGGCGATTCGCACGCCGTACACGCACATCACTTCGGCCGATGGGCGCGAGGTGTACATGGCGCGCTATTGGCTGGCCAACCCCTACGGCCGCACGGCCGATGGCGAGCAGGGGCCGGCCCGCTGGCGCTGGCTGCCCAGCGTGCGGCTGCACTGGATCATGCGGGAGGACTTGGACCGCCATCTGCACGATCACCCCTGGAATGCGCGCACGCTGGTGCTGCGGGGTTGGTACAAGGAGCAGCGCATCGAGGGCGAGGCGATTCGCTCGGCCGGCTACACGGGGCGGCTGCTGTTCGGGCAGTACCACCGGATCACGGAGGTTTCCCCGGGCGGGGTGATGACGTTGTTCATCACGTGGCGCAAGCGCGGCACGTGGGGCTTTCTGGTGGATGGGCATAAGGTGCCCTGGCGCCAGTACCTGGCCGATGAGGCTGCACGCGCGGCGCGGCTGCGCCAGGCGCAGGCCGAGCAGCTTGATGTGCCGCAGGGCCAGGCCGGGGGTGCGCTTTGAGCGGCCCGGGGCTGAAGCCGGCGCGGCCGACGAAGGCGCGCTTGCTGCTGGTGCAGCTTTCCCGCGGCTGGATGACGGCGCTGGATGCGCTGCAGGCGGTGGGCTTGATGACGCTGCCGCAGCGGGTGCATGACTTCCGTGAGGCGGGCATCCTGGTCGAGGACCAGTGGCACCGGCCGGATGGCCGGGGGCCTACGACGGTGAAGCAGTACCGCCTGGCCATGCCGCTGGACGATGCGCTGCGCTTGTGGGATGAGCGCGCGACGACGGTGGCGGATGCCGAGCCGGCGGCACCATCAGGGCCTGCGGCAGCTTCGGGCGGGGTGGCGTGATGCGGCCCCGTGGCGAGGTGCGGCAGGCGCTGCTGGAGGCGCTGCGGGTGCTGGGCCGGGCGCACTATCGGGCGCTGGCTGAGCGGGCGCGGGTGGGCTTTGAGGCGGCGCGTGTTGCCCTGAAGAACATGCGGCGCTGCGGCGATGTGGTGCCGGTGGGTTCGGCCAGGCTGCCGGGGGTGTGCAAGCCGCTGGTGGTGTATGCCCTGGGCACGGTGCAGGGCCTGGCCAACTCGGCCCAGGCGGGTGCTGTGGCGCGGGTCAGCGCGGTGCTGGGCTGGTGGGCGGCGGTGCCGCTGCCGGCCGGGCCGGGGCCAGGCGGGGTGGCATGATGGGCGCACCGACCACGCGGGACCGCCTGGAGCGGGCGCCAGACTTCGTGATGGTGGGCGGGGGCGAGCTGCAGCGGCAGCGGGGCCTTTCGCTGCTGGCGCGGGTGCTGCTGCTTGAGCTGCTGGCGATTGCCGACCATGCGACGGGCGCGGTGCGCACGAGCTACATGGCGCTCGAGGTGGTGTGCGGGGTGGACCCGGCCGCCAACGGCCGCACGCGCGATGACGTGACGCGCAGGCGCCTGCGCGATGCGCTGGACGAGCTGGAGGCGAAGGCCCTGGTGCGCCGCGATGCGGTGCGCAACGAGAAGACGGGGGCGCTTTTTTTGCGGCTTCCAGGTCGAGCTGGCCTCAGTGCGCCCAAGGGGGAAGAGGGCAGGGTTTCGGCGGGTTGTGGACAACCCAAAATCCGTGTGCCGACAAGCACTTACCAGCGCCGCCACCGAAGAAGCGGGCAGGGTTTGGGGCAGGTGGCTCAAGAGCCTAGTTCTCTAACTGCGAAGCATGTCTTGGGGGGTAGTTATCCACAGGGCAGCGCAACGGCACGGGCAGATCGGCCTGCTGAGGAACAACTGGGCCAGGCCCCCCCAAGGGGGCCAGGACTGGCGGCAGCGCCGCCACGCCCCCCTGCCGCAGTGAGCCGCCCCGCGCGGGCGGTGTGGCAGACACAAGCGGCTCTTGAAGGGGGAGGTCTGCCCAGGGCAGAGCTGCCTGCGCCCGATGGAGGCGCACCGAGGGTGCTGGGCGAGCTGCTGGGCCTCGATCCGCCGCCGGATGGCGCGCGAAGGGTGGCCGACTTGCTGGCTGCGCTGGAGGCCCGTGGCCTGCCGCGGCCGAGCTGACATTCAAACGATTTGAAGGGTTGCGCGATGAGGCGTGTGGAGCTGATGCACCTGCGGTTGGAGCGGTGGGGCATGTGGCGCTTGATGCAGGGCTCGGGCAAGCTGGGCTTTGCGGGGGTACGCCTGGGCGCGGCGGCGCTGGAGGCGCGCGACCCGTGGGGCGCGCAGGCGGTGGTGCCGATCAGCGATGTGGAGGGCAGCGAGACGGATGCCGCGGTGCGGGCCCTGGGCGACGAGCTGCGCCAGACGGTGGAGGCGGCCTACCTGGGCCGCGGCACGGTGGGCGATCGAGCGGCGCGTCTGGGCATCAGCCGGGCGGCCTGGAAGGAGCGGCTGTGCCGGGCCGACCTGGCCCTGCAGGCCTGGCTGGCCGAGCGCGAGCGGCAGGCGGCCGAGCGCAGGCAGGTGCTGCTGCGCGGGGTGCTGCCGGCCGTGCCGGCGGTGCGGGGGCTCACGCGATGAGCCGGGGGGTTTTACACCTTAGCCATACCCGGTACATTGCAGGCACGCTGGGGGCTTTTGCGGGTTCCCGGCGGTTCACGTTCGAGGTGACTCCTGGGGTGTTGGGTGCGGCCGACTGCTTGAAAGAGCGTCGGCCGCACCGCTTTCTGCGCTGCCATCGTGCCGACGGCAGCGCCTAAGCCGTGCACGGTGTGCGGCCGGACTGTGGCCGGCGGCGGATCGCGCTGCGAGCTGCACCCGAAGCAGGCCTGGGCCAAGCCCGAAGGTCACAAGCGGCGGGCCGGCTGGTGGCTGCACCAGCAGCGGGTGAGGCTGTTCCGGCGTGCGCCCTGGTGCGTGCACTGCGAGCGCCAGGGCCTGAAGGTGCTGGCAACGCAGCGGGATCACATCGTGCCGCTGAGTGAGGGCGGCCTCGACGAAGAGGCCAACACCCAGGGCCTGTGCGACGGCTGCCACCAGGTCAAGAGCGAGGTCGAGCGCCTTCGAGCCATCGCTCGACGCAGGGGAGGGGGGCGGTAAAAGTCCAGCCCCCCACCGACAGAACCGACTCTCGAACCACAGTTTTGCGGGGAGGGAAAAAGACCCCCCTGGGGGTTCGAGGGATGGGAGCGCAGCCTGCGCCAGGCGCAAGGGACAGGACATGGATGCCATCGTCGACAAGCAACCGGGGGCGCCGACCACCGCCGTTGCGGTGGTCTCGCCTGACCCTCCGCCGCTGATCCGGCTGACGAGCGAGGAGCGCGAGGTATACGACTACCTGTGCGCGCGGCTGCGAGAGGCTGGCATCGAGCACCTGACCGCCGCACTGCCCCTGGCCGTGATCGTGCGGACCTACGCGGACTGGCTGGTCGCGGTGCGCAAGTGCGAGGACGAGGGCCGGACGCAGCAGGCCCGAAGTGGCTGGCATTCGCCGACGCCCTGGGCGGAGGACGAGAAGCGCCTCAAGATGGAGCTTGGCCAATGGCTGCCGAAGTGTTGCCTGACCATCCCGTCGCTGACCCGAGTGCGCAAGGAGGCCGGCGTCGACAACCGGCAGGACGATCTCTTCGGCGAGCTGGTGGGTCACGCCGCAAGCTCACCCGCGCGCAGCTCGCATCACTGACGCCTGCGCAGCCCGCCAGCTGGGATCTGGATTACGGCCTGCCGGTGCTGCGCGGCGAGATCGCCGTGGGCGAGTGGGTGTGGCGTGCCGTGCTGCGTCACTACCGCGACCTGGTCGAGGGCCCGGCGCGCGGCTTGCACTTCGACCCTGCTGCAGGCCTGCACGTGGTGCAGTTCATCGAGCGGTGGTTCCGGCACGTGAAGGGCAGCCAGGCGGGCGAGCCCATCCTGCTCGACCCATGGCAGCGCTTCTGGACCGTGGTGCTCTACGGCTGGAAGCTCGGCCCCGGGGGCCCGAGGCGGTTTCAGCGGGGCCTGGAGGGTGTGCCCCGAAAGAATGGGAAGTCCACCTGGAAAGCCCCTCAAGGCGCCTACCTGTGGATGATGGATGGCGAGGCTGGGGCCGAGGTATACGCACTTGGCACCACGCGCGAACAGGCCATGACGGTGTATGCGCCGGCCGCCGCCAACGTGCGCCGCTGGCTGCGCCAGTCGCCTCGGCTGCAGCGGTGCATCAAGCTGATGGAGGGCAAGAACCAGGAAGCCATGTGGCTGGACCATGTCGCGCTCTTCCGCCCGCTGCCTGCCAACGACGACGCGCTGGATGGCCTCAACCCTCACGCCATCCTGTTCGACGAGCTGCATGCGCAGAAGACCCGTGGCCTGTGGGACGTGATGGAAAGCGCGCTGGGCGCCCGGCGGCAGCCCCTGCTCAGCGCTATCACCACGGCGGGCTGGATCCTTGACGGCATCTGCACCGAGCTGCTGGACTACCTCAAGCGCGTGCTCAAGGGAGAGATCGAGGACGACAGCTTCTTCGGCTACTGGTACGCAGCGGACGAGGGGGACGACCCCTACACCCTGGCCACCTGGCGCAAAGCCAACCCGGGCCTGGGCACGATCAAGACCCTGCACCACATGCAGACCCAGGCCCGCAAGGCCCAGGCGCTGCCCAGTGCGCGTGCCAACTTCCTGACGAAGGACCTCAACATCTTTGTCGGCCAGGAAGGCGGCTGGTTCGACATGCGGGTGTGGGACCAATGCGCTGCGCCCGTGCTGCCCGAGCACCTGGCCGGCCGGCGCTGCTACGGCGGCCTGGACCTCAGCTCGACGCGCGACCTCACCGCCTTCGTGCTGGTGTTCCCGCCCGATGCTGACGACGAGCCCTGGCGGGTCCTGTGCCACTTCTGGGCCCCGCAGGCCAAGCTGGACGAAGACGAGGGCGACGACCGCGCCCCCTACAAACGCTGGGCCGAGGCGGGCTGGCTCACCGTCACCCCGGGTGACGTGGTGGACTACTTGCCCGTCAAGCGCACCGTGCAGCAGGCCTGCGTGCTGTTCGACGTGGTGGAGATCGGGTACGACCGCTGGAATGCCCAGTCCACCACCACCGAGCTGATGGATGCCGGCGTGCCCATGGTCGAAGTGCAGCAGACCACCCAAGGTGTGGGCGGCGGTGCCAAGCAGCTGGAACTGCTGGTGTACGGCAGGCGCCTGCACCACGGCGGCAACCCCGTGCTGCGCTACTGCGCGGACAACACCGCACTGCTCATGGACAGCAACGAAAACTTCCGGCCGGACAAGCGCCGCAGCCGGCCGAACGGGCGCATTGACGGCATCAGCGCGCTGTGCACGGCGCTCAGCCGCGCGGTGGCGCCTGGTGCTGCCGGGCCCGAGCTCATCTCTCTCGATCGGTGACCCATGGGACTCGCACAGATGTTTGGCCTGGGCCGTGACCTGCCCGATGCGGCTCGGCACGAGCCTGCCTTCGCTGCTCCAGTGGCCTCCACGCAAGAGCCGGTGACGGGCTTGACCGCGTCTGATCTGGCCGAGCTGTTGGGCTTGGGCAGCCGCACGGCCAGCGGGGAGCGGGTGACGGTCAACACGGCCGAGCGGGTCAGTACCGTCTATGCCTGCGATGCTCTGATCTCGGGCGCGATCGCGGGCCTGCCCTTGGGCTTCTATGAGCGCGGCGACGATGGCCAGCGCCGCCCGGTCAGGCACGAATGGTGGTGGCTGTTCAATGAGCGCGCCTGCGAGGCCTGGACCAGCTTCGACGCGGTGCAGTACCTGATCCGCAGTCGGCATTTCCACGGCGCCGGGTTCGCCAGGCTGCTGCGTCCGTCGCCGATCAGCAGCCGCGTCATCGGATGGGAGCCGCTCAACCCGCTGTACGTGCGCCCCTTCTGGAACCCTGATCGCAAGGGTGAGCGCCTCTACCGCTACACGCCCGGCGATGGTGCGGCCGTCACGCTCGATGCGGCCGATGTCATTCATCTGCCCGGCCCGGGCTTCGACGGCCTCTGCAGCCCGTCGCTCATCACCTACAACGCCCGGGAGGCCATCGGCACAGCCCTGGCTTCCGAGCGATTCAGTGGCAAGTTCTTCTCCGAAGGGATGACGGCCGACATCATCCTGAAGGCTGCCGGCAAGCTGAGCGACGCACAGGTCGACCAGCTGCGCAACCAGTTCGCCGCCAAGTACGCCGGCAGCCGGCTGCCGGTGGTGCTGAGCGGTGGGGTGGAGGCCGAGAAGCTGACCATGACGCCGCAGGACGCTGCGCTCATGCCCAGCCGCTTGTTCTCGGTGGAGGAGATCTGCCGCATGTTTGGTGTGCCGCCGGTTCTGATCGGCCACATGCAGCAAGCCACCGCCTGGGGCACGGGCATCGAACAGCTCGGCCTGGGCTTCGTGCGCTACACGCTGATGCGCTACCTGGTGCCCTTGGCGCAAGAGCTGAACGCCAAGCTGTGGCCCAGCCGGCAGCGCTACTTCGTGGAACACGTCACCGCAGCCTTGGAGCGTGGCGACTTGAAGAGCCGGTACGAGGCCTACCGCATTGCCATGGGCCGCGCCGGCGAACAGCCGTGGATGGACGCCGAGGACGTGCGCCGCATCGAGAACATGGGCCCCAAGGACCTGGTGGCCAACCCCTCGGCCGCGGGCCAGCCCACCCCGCAACCGCAAGAGCCGACCCCGGCGCCCTGAAAGGCAAGCATGCCCCTGCCCATTCGCAATCGCTACCTGCAGCTGCTGGCCGACAACCGCAGCGTGCAAGGCCGCCGCTTCGAGGTCCGCCTGCAGGCCGAGGCCGACGCCGCCGAGGTGCTGATCTACGACGCCATCGTCGACGACGCACAGATGGCCGAGTGGTTCGGCGGTGTGGCCGCCGAACCCGTGGTGCGCGCCCTGCGTGACATCACGGCCAGCACCATCCACCTGCGCGTCAACAGCCCGGGCGGCAGCGTGTTCGCGGCCCGCGCCATCGAGCAGGCCCTGCGCGAACACCCGGCCCGCGTGGTGGCCCACATCGACGGTCTGGCCGCCAGCGCCGCCAGCTTCCTGGTGATGGCATCCGACGAGATCGTGATGCCCAAGGGCGCCATGATGATGATTCACAAGGCCTGGTCCGTGGCCTGGGGCAACGAGGACGACCTCATGGCCACGGCTGCCGTGCTCGGCAAGATCGACGGCACGCTGGTCGATACCTATGCCGACCGCACCGGCCAGCCGGCGCAGCAGATCCTGGACTGGATGCGCGCCGAGACCTGGTTCACCGGCACCGAGGCCGTCGAGCTTGGTTTCGCGGACCGCCTGGCCGAGGGCGCCCCGCGCGCCGATGAATCGGCTCAGGACCAGGCCGCCCCCGGCGCCTGGAATCTCTCGGCCTACTTGCGCCCCCCGCACGCCGCCAAGCCTGCGCAGGCGCCTGCACCGGCGGCAGCCGGCGAACCCCTTGTCAGCGACGAGCACCGTGCCCGCCAGCGCCAGCGCCTGGCCTGCATGGCGCGCGTCGCCTCCACCATCTAGCGCCCTCGCGCTGATGCCTCGGGCCCGCTGCGTGCGGGCCTTTTTTTTGCCTGAAAGGAAGAGCCCATGAGCAAACTCGCTCAACTGCGCGAGCGCCGCAACGCCAAGGCCAAGATGGCCGCCGAGATCAACGCCAAGTACCCGGCCGACAAGCGCATGCCGGCCGAGGACGCAGCCGCGCTTGACGCGGTGCTGGCCGAGGTCGAGCAGATCGATGCCGAGATCGCCCGCGAAGTCCGCCTGTCCAACCTGGCCGGCGAAGAGATCGACACCGACGATCTGCGCAACCGCCACACCCGCACCCCCGGTGCCCACGGCAACCGCGAGGAAGGCAACGCCATGCGCGCCTTCCTGGGCGGCGGCCTCAGTGCGCTCAGCCAGGAGCAGCGTCAGGCCCTTCAGGCGCGCATCACGCCCGACATCCGCAACGTGATGAGCACCACCACCAGCACCGAGGGTGGCTTCACGGTGGCGACCGAGTACGACCGCACGCTCGAAAGCGCCATGAAATCCTACGGCGGCCTGATGGAGGCCTGCACCGTCATGACCACCTCCAGCGGTGCGGTGATGAACTTCCCCACGGCCGATGCCACCTCCGAAGAGGGCGAGATCGTCGGTGAGAACCAGCCCACCTCGGCGGCCGACACCACCTTCGGCAACGTCGGCGTGTCGGTCTACAAGTACAGCTCCAAGTCGATCGCGGTGCCCTTCGAGCTGCTGCAGGACAGCTTCCTGGACATCGAGGCCTATGTGCGGGACCTGATCGCCATGCGCCTGGGCCGCATTGCCAACAAGCACGCCTCTCTGGGCACCGGCACCGGCCAGCCGCGCGGCATCGTGCCCGCCGCCACCGTGGGCAAGACGGGCGCCACCGGCCAGACGCTGACCTGCACCTACGATGACCTCGTCGACCTGGAGCACAGCGTCGACCCGATCTACCGGGCCATGCCTGGCGTGGGCTTCATGGTGAACGACCAGTCCCTGCGCATGCTGCGCAAGATCAAGGACAGCCAAGGCCGCCCCATCTTTGCGCCTGGCTATGAAGCCGGCAACCCTGGTGGCGCCCCGGATCGGCTGCTGAACCGCCGGATCTACGTCAACAACGACATGGCGGCCCCGGCTGCCAATGCCCGTTCCATCCTGTTCGGCGTGTTCAGCAAGTACCGCTGGCGCCGCGTCTCGGACACCACGCTCTTCCGCATGACGGACAGCGCCTACACCCTCAAGGGTCAGGTGGGCTTCGTGGCCTTCAACCGCATGGGCGGCAACCTGGTCGACGCAGGCGGCGCCGTCAAGGCCTACCAGCACAGCGCCAGCTGATAAGCACGGCGCCGGCCTGGCAGCGGCCGGCCGGCGCCCTGCAGTGCCCACCTACCACTGACTGGAGTTCACACCATGAGCAACAAGCTCAAGCTGGCCCGCGTGCTGTTCTCGCTGCCGCACCACGGCGTCAAGCCCGGCGACATCCTGGAGGCCACGGCCGATCTCATCGAGCAGCTGGCCAAGGACGGCAGCATCGATCCGCACCGCGATGCCGTCGATTACGCCCGCACCCAGGGTGCCACCACCGTGCGCAGCGCCATCGAGCTGGCTGCCGCGGCGCGCGCCAAGCGCGCCGACGATCTGCGCGTGCAGATTGCCGAGGCGCAAGCCCTGCTGGACAAGCCCGAGCAGGACGAGCCCACCCGCACCGCCTTGCAGCGTCGTCTGGCCGACCTGCACGCCGAGTTGGCCGAGCTGAGCTAAGCCACCAGCCGCCGCCCGCCCACCACGCCCCCACCCGCCATGACTGCTCACCTCGACCACGTCAAGTTCCTCCTCACCGCCGCGCCGGGTGCCACAGGCGCCCTGGCCGTGGGCGCGGCCCCGGCCGGTGAGCCCGTTGTCACGCTGGGCGCTGCGCACAACGGCCTCAGCCTGGGCATCAGCATCACCGAGGGCACGGCCTGGGAGACGCGCGATGACTGCGTCTACAACCACGCCACCCGCACGCTCAGCCGCGGCACGCTGGTTGCCAGCAGCACGGGCGCGGCGGTGGCCTTCACCGCGGCGGCGGTGGTGTCGGTGGTGCTGCATTCGGCCTTCGCGGCTCGGGCTGAGGCGGGTGGTGGTGGCGGCGTGGGGCCGACCGGTCCCACGGGGCCGACTGGCCCGGCGGGGGGTACGGGTCCTGCCGGGCCGGCTGGCTCCACGGGCCCAACCGGCCCAGCCGGGCCGGGCGTGCCGGCAGGTGGCGCTATGGGGCAGGTGTTGGCCAAGGCCAGCGCCACCAGCTTCGACACGCAGTGGGTCGATCCGCCCAGCGGCGCCACCTCCGGCCCCCTGACGCCTGCGCAGCGCGATGCCCAGCGGGTCGAGCTGGCCGTGTACTACCCCGGTGCCGAGGAAACGGTCGCCATCGTGTCCGACGGCGACAGCAAGAGCCAGGAATCGATCGAGGGCCTGATCTGGGCCAGCGCCCAGCAGCCGCTGGACTTTGCGTGGTTCCGCCACATCGGCCAGGGCGGCAGCGTGTCGTCGGACAACGCGGCCAGCCCCTCGGGCATCCTCAGCGCTGCGCGCCAGACGGATCTGGTCAACGCCATCGCCGCGGCCAAGGCGGCCGGCCACCGCTCGGTGGACGTCTTCCTCACCATCGGCACCAACGACAACACCTTGACGGCCGAGCAGACCATTGCCAACGTCAAGACCTATTACGACGCCTTCGTCGCCGCGGGCGGCCGCCTGCTGTGGGTGTGGGGCATCGACCCCACCACGGGCGGCGCCGGCACCACGGCCCGCGCCTGGGCCACCAATGCGGGCTACCAGGACATGGCGCGCACCCGCACGCAGATGGTGTACGTCAGCCCCGAGCGGTATTGGCTGGACCCGGCCAACGCCGGCTACACCCCCATCGGCCAGGCCACCAACACGGTGGGCGCCGTCACCTACGACGGCCTGCACGGCTCGGTGTTCGGCATGTTCCAGAAGGGCAAGGCCATCCTGCCGCTGGCCGAGCGAGCCTTCCGCCGCCGCGAGCACTTCGACAGCCTCAGCAGCGGCGGGGCCTGGGGTGCCAGCTTCCCGCGCGGCAACATCCTGGGGGCGCAGGGCCGCTTCCGGGCGCTGGGCGGCACCGTCAGCGCCACGGGCGGCACCGTCACCGGCACGCCGCCCGATGGCTGGGCGCTCACCGGCACCTTGAACGGGCTGAACGTCACCTTCACGGCCGAATCGAACGCGGCGGCGGCTGCCGCCCTGGGCCTGCCGGCGCCGTTGCCGGTGGTGCGCTGCGCCTTCGGTGGCACGCCCACGGCCAACACCACGTTCAACCTGAACCGCACCTTCACCAGCACGGGCGCCATTTCGCCCGGCCGCATGGTGCATGAGCTGCTGGCCTATGCCGAAGGCATCACCGGCATGACGGGTGTGGACCACCAGAGCATCCGCGTCAGCGCCAACCCGCGCGACAACGCCACGATGAGCGCCCGCATCGGCGTGCTGGTCTCGAACATCCGCGATGCCGATGCACTGCCGGCCTTCACCGGCCTGCTGCATGCCCGCGAGGCGCACGACAACACGGCCAGCAACAACCAGGTGCAGAGCAACCTGCGCGTGATGTTCCGCAGCGGCATTGCCGCCAGCGGCTCGCTGCTGCTGATCGGCGTTTGCAGCCGTCGCGCCCCTTTCTTGTGATCCCCGCGCCGGGGCCGGCCCCTGCGCCGGCCCCGGCACCTGCGCCTGCGCCCACGCCTTCACCGGCACCGGCCCCGGCGCCCGCACCCGCGGGGAGTGCAGTCACCTCAAACGGCCAGCCGGTCACGTCCGGCGGATCGGCAGTCACCTCAGGAGCTTGACGGATGTTCCCAACCGCAGAAATCGACGTGGGTGGCGTCGACATCCCCTTCGCCACCCGCGCCAAGTGGCGCACCGACCTGGGCATCCAGTTCCCGGGCTCCATGCAGCCCGTGGCGATGATCGACTACGGCGACAGCCGCGGCCTGGAGACGGTCGGCCGCGTGCTGCTGGCCAATGCCGCGCTGCGCCGCAACCTGCTGTGGTGGAACTCGCTCAGCGTGGCGGCCACCGAGAGCGGGGCCGCCAGCAACGGCGCGCTGGCCACGGCGCGGCTTGACGCGCTGAAGGCATCCATCGAAGCCGCGCAGGCCGCCGGCTACCTGGTGGACGTGATCGTCAGCACCGGGGGCAACGATTTCCCCAGCGGCATTGCGCCGGCCACCACGCTTGCCAACATCAAGCAGCTGCACACCCTGCTGGTGGGCTGGGGCGTACGCCTGCACTGGATGGTGGGCATCTACCCCTCCTTCCTGGTGGGCAGCCTGGGCGGCTTTGACCTGCTGCAAAGTCTGAACGCCGGCATCAGCGACATGGCGCTCACCATGCCGCAAATGGTGCCCCTGATGCCCGGCCCGGCCTTCCTTGACCTGGCGGCCTCGGCCTGGCTGCCGGTGGGCGGCGGCACCGGCACGGTGGGCAGCACGGCGGCCGGCGCGCCCACGGTGGATGGCACGCACGACAGCTTCTTCGGCCACCTCGTCAGCGCGGCCGAGCTGGAGATCGAGGCCGGCCCCTTCGCCCGCGCCTTCGGCCGCTTGAGCGACAGCGATGTCATCAGCACCCTGTCGGGCTTCACCTCGGCCACGGAAACGCCGCAGGGCAACATGCTGGGCGCCCAGGGCCGCATGCGCGCGCTGGGCGGCACCAACAGCAGCACCGGCGGCACCGTCACGGGCAAGCCGCCGGCCGGCTGGACGCTGAGCGGTGCGCTGGGCGGCCTCGCGGTCACGTTCGAGACGGCGGGCAGCCCCGAGCTGCGCGCCATGTACAACACCCGGGCCGATGTGCCGGTGGTGCGCATGACGGTGTCGGGCACCCCCTCGGCCGACGTCACCCTCAACCTGGCCCGCAACAACACCCCCAGCGGCGGCTGCCCTGCCGGCCAATACCGGCACGAGCTGCTGGCCTTCGGCCGGGCCATCCAGGGGCTGTGCGGCTTCGGCCTCACCACCAACGTGGCCCAGGGCGGCAACCCGCTCTTCGGCAACGTGGTGCGGCTGGGGCGCATCCCCGGCGGCCCGCGCAGCCCGGCCGATGCGCTGCCCGCCACCACCCATGCGCTGGGCGGCCACCACATTGCCAGCCAGGCCAGCGCGGCCGGCAGCATCACCGGCACCGTCTATGCGCTGTTCGAGCAAGGGCAGGCCGTGTCGGGTTCGATCGACCTGGCCGGCGCCTGCACCCGCCGCATCATCCCGGTGGCCTAAGCCATGAGCACCGGCCTTGCCCCCACCGGCTTGCACAGCACGGGCCTCAGCCCCGCGGCGCTTGTGCTGACGCCGGCGGTGCAGCTCATCTGCACCCCCGACGAAGTGCGCCACGCCGCCCGCCTGGATGCCGACGACGCCAGCTTCGACCTGCTGCTGCCGCTGGCCATCCGCTCGGCCCAAGCCGCGATCGAGCACCGCTGCGGCGTGGCGCGCGGCAGCTTCGGCCCGGCGCCGGACGACGATGTGCGCAGCGCCGCCATCGGCCTGGCCGTGATGTTCCTCAGCAACCCGGCCCCGCCGCGCGAGCAGCTGGAGGCCGTGCTGGGCAGCGCCCTGCTGGACGCGCACCGCGTGTGGAGCTGAACCATGGCCAGCACCACCCCCATGCACCCCGGCGAGCTGGTGGACCGCGTGCGCCTGCTGCAGCCGCAGGCTGGCCAGGGCGCCCTGGGCGGCCCGCTGCCCGGCTGGCAGGACGGGCCCGAGGTGTGGGCCCGCGTGCGCGAGCGCATGGGCCTGGAGGGCCTCAGCACCCTGGGCGGGGTGGAGGTGCAGCGCACCCTGACCCGCCGCATCACCGTGCGCCTGCGCTACCGCGCCGACGTGCGCGCCACCTGGGCCCTGCGCCTGGCCAACGGCCGCGTGGTGCAGCTGATCGGCGAGCCCATGCCCGTCACCGAGCCCGGCCACTTGCGGCCCACCTGGCTGGACCTGGAATGCCAAGAGGCCACCTGAAATGAGCACCTCGGCCGACATCAAAGTGCGTGGCCTGGCTGAGCTGGAGCGTGCGCTGCTGGCCCTGCCCGACAAGCTGCAGCGCAACGTCATGCGCAGCGCCCTGCGGGCCGGGGCGCAGGTCATCCGCCGGCAGGCCCAGGCCCTGGTGCCGGTGGCGCAGCCGAACCGCCGCAATGCCGAGGCCTACGGCCTCAAGGCCGGCGCGCTGCGGGCCAGCATCCGCGTCAGCGCGCGGCTGCGCAACGGCCGGGCGGTGGCCTACGTCAAGGCCGGCGGCCAGCGCAAGGGCGACCCGTTCTATGCCCGCTTCGTCGAGTACGGCACCAAGCCGCACCTGATCGCAGCCCAAGGCGCCTCGGGCAAGCGCGCCTCGGTGGCCACGCTGAACCGCCGCATCGCCAAGGGCGCGCTGAAGATCGGCGACAAGCTGCTGGGCGCCACCGTGCAGCACCCCGGCGCCGCGCCGCGGCCCTTCATGCGCCCGGCCCTGGCGCGCGCCGCCCGGCCCGCCGTGGTGGCGGTGGGGCAGCAGATTCGCGCCCGGCTCACCAAGGCCGGCATCGAGGCGCCTGACTTCGACGGCGGCCTCAGCGACTGAGCCTGCCCCCGCCCGCCACCGCCCACCCCTTGCGGCGCCCGCCGCCCTGACCATGCTGCCCTTCCAGATTGCCCGCGCCCTGCTGCTGCAGGACAGCGCGGTGTCCGCGCTGGTGCCTGCCGGCGCCATCGGCCCCGTGCCGCTGCCCGCCGGTGCCGTGCCGGGCCTGGGCCTGCTGCTGCTGGATGCCAGCCGCGATGGCCTGGTCGACGACCAGCCTGCCGGCGAGCTGTGGCAGGCGCAGCTACAGATCACCTGCACCGCCGGCACCTTCGAGGCCGCGCTGCACCTGGCCCAGGCGGTGGAGCGTGCGCTCGACCGCCGCAACGGCGCCGTGCCCGGCGTGCCTGCCGTGCACCTTGTCAGCCTGGTGCTGGGCCGCTACGGCCCGCACGGCTTCGATACCGACCGCTCCGCCTGGGAGCAGCCGGTGGACTTTTCGCTCACCTATCAACCGCTCTGACTGGACTGGAGACCCCCATGGCCGAAGCCGCTGGCATCCGCAAGCAAGTGCGCATCGCGCGCAACAACACCGGCACCTACGGTGCTGCCCCGGCCCGCACCGGCGCCCAGCGCCTGCGCCGCACCACCAGCGACGTCAAGCTGGCCAAGGAAACCTATGGCAGCAACGAGATCCGCGACGACCAGCAGCGCGCCGTGTTCCGCCACGGCGTGCGCAGCGTGCCGGGCACGATCAACAACGAGCTGAGCTGCGGCACCTACGCCGAGCTGCTGGCCGCCATGGTGCGGCGCGACTGGACGGCCGGCCCCAGCGAGTCGGGCCTCACCATCACCGTGGCCGGCACCGGCCCGGTGTACACGGTGAGCCGCGCCTCGGGCAGCTGGTATGCGGGCGGCTGGAAGCGCGGCATGGTGTTCCGCTTTGGGGCGGGCCTGGCCACGGGCAGCCTGGGCAAGAACCTGCAGATCCTCGGCATCGCCAGCGCCACCAGCATGACGGTGATCGTGGTCAACGGCAGCACGCTGGCGGCGCAAAGCGCGGTGTCCGGTGTGTCGGCCATCTTCGTGGGCAAGCGCACCTTCATGGCCGCCAGCAACCACACCGACATCGACTTCGGCCTGGAGCACTGGTACCCGGACGTGCCCACCAGCGAGCTGTACCTCGGCATCAAGCCCACCCGCATCACCCTGCAGGCGCCGGGCAGCGGCAATGTGCAGTTCAGCTGCACCCTGGGCGGGCAGGACGTGGCCGATGTGCCCGAGAAGCGCGGCGGCGTGGCCCTGAGCAGCGAATACTTCACCAACCCCACCGCGGCCACCACCAGCAACGTGCTCACCAGCAGCAGCGGCTCGCTGGTGGTGCAGGGCCAGCGCGTGGGCGTGGTGACCAGCGTCAACCTGGAGCTGATGGCCGAATTCACCGGCGAGGCCTGCGTCGGCAGCGACATCAAGCCCTTCATGACGCCGGGCACCATGACGGCCAAGGGCCAGCTCACCGTGTACTTCAACACCACCAGCCTGCGCGACGCCTTCTGGGGTGAGCAGGATGCCGAGATCCTGGGCTGCTTCACCGCCGGCCGCGCAGGCGATGCGGACGTGTTCGCCTACACCATCCACCGCAGCAGCCTGACGGATGCCACGGTGGACGACGGCAACAAGGCCCTGATCCAGACCGTTCCCTTCGAGATCCTGCTGGCCACCGACGGTGCCGCCGGCAATGACATCGAGCGCACCACCATCGCCTTCCAGGACAGCCTGGCCTGACGACACGGCCAGGCCGGCAGCCTGCACAGGCGCCTGCACCCACCGGCCCGCCCCGCGCGGGCCGCCCCTTCGCCGGCCCTGCCGGCACCCCCGCACCGACCCGGCCGGGTTCGCCGCTCTCGCAGGTGGCGGCCCGGTCGGGCACGGGCATGCCTGCCGCACTGCGGCGCCCTCACCACCTGCGACCCACCATGAGCCAAGACACCACCGCCCATCCCCCGGCCCTGGCCCAGCCTGCCAGCGCTTTGCCCGCGCTCGACCTGCTGGACTTCGACACCGTCACCACCGCCCGGCTGCACCTGCTGCACCCGCTGGACGGCAAACGCACCAACACCTGGGTGGAGCTGATGGGGCCCGACCACCCCGTGCGCGATGCCGCCACCCTGGCTGCCCAGCGCCGCGTGCGCGCCGAGCTGCAAGCCGACGGCAAGCTGGCCGCCAGCGACCCGGCCGACGACCGCGCCGAAGAGCTGGACAACGCCGTGGCCTGGACCGTGGGCTGGAACCTCACCCGCGGCGGCCAGCCGCTGCCCTGCACGCCCGAGACCGTGCGCGCCGTCTATACCGATCTGCGCACCCGCTGGCTCTATCTGCAGGTGCTGCAAGGCCTGCGCGGCCGCCAGCTTTTTACCGTGCGCTCCGCGCGCAGCTGATCGCCGCGGCGGAGCGCGAGGCCGCCCTCAGCCGCCCTGCGGCCGACGGCCTGCCCGAGGCCGTGCACCTGCGCGCCGCCCAGCGCCAGGGCGCCGATGTGGGCGACCTGCTGGAGCCCCTGCCCATCCCGGCCGCGGCCGCGGCGCTGTGGGGGGTGTGGCAGGGCCTCAAGGGCCAGCGCCGGCCGGGCATGCAGGGGCTGGCGCCCCTGCTGGCCGCCGACATCGAGCCCTGGCTGCGCCTGCGGGGCCTGCGCCTGACGCCCTGGGAGCTGGACACCCTGGACGCGCTGGACATGGCCACCCGCGCCGTGGTGGCCGGCTGGTCCCGGCCCGGCAGCCCGGCCGGGCCGACGAGTGAATGATCAACCTGAGCCGCCCCCTTGCCGGGGCGGCTGAAAGAGCACACGCATGAGCTTCGAGGTCGGTGATCTGCTGATCAGCCTGCGGGCGGACCTGGCGCGCTACCAGTCCGACATGAACCAGTCGGTTGCCATGACGACTGGTGCTGTGCGGAAGATTGAGGCGGAGGCGGCACTCGCGCGCAAAGCGCTCGGCGGTATCGGAACAGGGCTTGCGTTTGGCCTGGGTGCTCTCGGTGTTTCGCTCGGCGCCGCGCAGTTCGTGCAGTTCTCGCGTGGCGTTGTGAGCAGCATGGACGCGCTCAACGATCTGGCCGATGCAACGGGTGCGTCGGTCGAAAAGCTGGTGCTGTTGCGTCGGCAGGCTGAGGCTTCGGGCGGCGATGTCAGCGTGCTGAGCGGCGCGATGATCCGGCTCAATGCACAGCTTCGCGGCGACGATGGAGACAGCGGTGCCGCTCTGACGCTGCGTGCCATCGGGCTCGAGGCCAAGGCATTGCGTGAGATGGATCCAGCCGATGCCTTGCTCGCGGTGTCTGCTGCGCTGAACCGTTTCGAGGACGACGGTTACAAGGCGCGCGTGGTGCAGCAGCTCTTCGGTAAGAGCGTGGCTGAAGTGGCGCCGCTGCTGAAGGATCTGCAGGAAAAGCAGGACTTGACGACGCAGGCCACGGCTCGTGGATCCGAGGAGGCTGAGCGCTGGAACAAGAACCTCGCCTACGGCAAAGCGGCGGCACTCGACTATGCGCGTAGCTTGGCCGAGAAGGTCTTGCCCGTGCTCAACAGCGTGGCCGAATCCATGCGAAGCACGGCAATCGAGGACGCTGAGGCGTCGGTTGATAAGGCCCGCCGTTCGCTCAATCTGTACGAATCCCGGGCCCGTGCCAACCCTGGCAACAAGGTGTTCTTCAATACCGTGGGCGTGGGTCAGCAGGAGCTGATGGTTGCCGAGGCACGGCTTGCGCGCCTGTACGCGCGGCGGCGCGAAGAAGACGAGCGGAGTCGGGAGCAGTTCCGCCGCACGGAGCTTGGACTGAGCGCGGCTGGCAAACCGTCAATCGGAGAGGTCAACACCGATGGGCCCGCCAGCCCCGCCCTCACTGCCGACGCCAAGCGCCAGGCCGCCGACGCCCTGCGCGAAGCCCGCGAGGCCGCGCAGGGCTACGCCGACACCTGGGCCCGGCTGCTGGAGATCGAGCAGCAGGCCACGCAGCAAACCGGCAGCCTCAGCGCCGCGCAGAAGCTGCTGGCCGACTACCTGGGCAGCGATGCCTACACCCTGGCCACCGAGGGCACGCGGCAGCTCACCCTGGCCAAGGCCTACCAGGTGATCGAGACCGAGCGCCTGGCCGCGGCCGAGCGCGAGCTGACCGCCGCCGGCATCGACGGCCGGGCCAACCGCGTGGACCAGCTGCAGGCCGAGGCCGCCGCGCTGGAGGCCCAGGTGCGCCAGCAGCTGCAAGCCAACGAGGCGCTGGGCCTGAGCGGCATGGCCCTGGTGCGGCTGGAAGAGCGCCGCATCCTGGACGCCGCCGCCGAGCAGGACCGCCTGGCCACCATTGCCGACGGCATCGACCCCGCCATTGCGGCCGAGTACCGCCGCCAGGCGCAGGCCCTGCGCGACCTGGCCGCCGCCCGCGTGGCCGGCGCCGGCCGGCAGGACGAGCTGGACCGCGCCGCCGAGGTGGGCCGGGTGAACGAGCAGCTGCGCCGCGACGAGGCCGCCGCCTGGCAGCGCACCTACGACCAGCTGGGCCAGAGCCTGGCCGATGCCATCGTCAACGGCGGCAAGGGCGCGGGCGAGCTGCTGCGCAGCTACTTCCGCGGCCTGGTGCTGCAGCCGGTGGTGCGCGCCGTGGGGGGCGCCCTGGGCGGCGCGCTGGGGCTGCCGGGCGTCGCCTCGGCCAGCACCGGCGTGGGCGGCGGCGGCCTGGGCGGGCTGGGTGACCTGGCCGGGCTGGCCCGGCTGATCAGCAACCCGGGCGCCGCGCTCGATGCGGGCAATGCCTCGCTGCTGGGCAGCGTCAGCGGCTTCAGCAGCTTCCTGACGGAGGCGGGCTTCGCCGGCGGTGGCAGCTTCTTCTCCGGCATCGGCCAGGGCCTGCAGCAGGGCCTGGGCGGCATTGCGGATGCCACCAGCAGCCTGTTCCAGCTGGGGCAGGCCGCGGGCTCGGTGGCGCCTTACCTGGGCAGCATCGCCAGCCTGCTGAGCGGCGACGTGAAGGGCGCGGCGCTGGGCGCGGCGGGCACCTACATCGGCTCGCTGGCGGGCCCGCTGGGTGCGCTGGCCGGCGGCTTGATCGGCCAGACGCTGGGCGGGCTGATCGGCAGCGACGACCCGTACAACGTCGGCGCGGCCTACACCATCAACGCCGCCGGCCAGGGCCGCCGGCCCACGGACCGGGCCTTCTTTGCTGAGTCTGGGCTGACCCGCAGCCAGGTCGGATTCGAGGACTACACCAAGCGCCGCAGCGATGAGCTGGACAGCGCTGCGAAGACCCTGGCCGAGGCGCTGTACGGCACCTATGCCGACCTGGCCCAGCGCTTCGGCCGAGAGGCTCAGGCGCTCACCATCGGCTTCCGGGCCAACGGCGAAAAGGCCAGCGGCAACATCGTGCTGGGCGATAGCAACATCGTCTTCAAGACGGGCGAGGACGACCCGGCCAAGGCCTTCGCCGCCTTTGCTGACCGGGCCGGGGGTGCCATCGTCGAGGCCTTGCGCAAGGCAGGCTTGCCCGCCTGGGCGCAGGAGATCCTGGACGCAGTGGACGCCAGCCAAGGCGCGGAGGCCCTGCAAGCTGCTGCCGGCACCATCGCGCAGATCATGGGTATGGCGCAGGCGCTGCGCGCGCTGCCCAGCAGCAACCTCGCCGAGCTGACGGAGGCTCAGGTGCTGAGCTTGGCCGAATACGCTGGCGGCTTGCAGCAGCTGCAGGCCGGGCTGGATGCCTTCGTGGGTGCCACCTACAGCAGCGCCGAGCGCGAGGCCCTGGCCCGCAAGCGCCTGGGCGAAAGCCTGGCCAGCCTGGCCGATGGGCAGGGCCTGCCGGCCGCGCTGGCGGGCCAGCTCGATGCCATGGCCGATGCGCTGGCCGGCACCGGCGCAGGCGCCTTGACCAGCACCGCCAGCCTGCGCGCGCTGGTGCAGGCGCTGGACCCGGCCGACGAGGCGCAGCAGCGCCTGCTGGTGGGGCTGCTGGGCCTGAGCGATGCCTTTGCCCAGGTGACCAGCGCCACGCAGCAGGCTGCCGGCGGCGTGCTGGCCGAGGTGCAGCGCCTGCGCGGCGGCACCACGCTGGACGATCAGAGCAGCACCGAGCTGCAGGCCCGCTTTGCCCTGACCAATGCGCAAGCCCGCGCCGGCGACCGCAGCGCGCTGGAGCGCCTGCCCGAGATCAGCCGCGCCCTGGAGCAAGCCACCACGGCCAGCGCCGTGTCGGCCCTGGAAGTGGCGCGGCAGCGCGCCTACCTGCGCAGCGCGCTGGAGGGCACGCTGGGCCTGCTGGGCGTGGAGGTGCCCGCCTTCGCGGCCGGCGGCATGCACGCGGGTGGCCTGCGCCTGGTGGGTGAGCGCGGCCCCGAGCTGGAGGCCACCGGCCCCGCCCGCTACTGGACCGCGGCCCAAACCGCCCAGATGCTGGCCCCGCCGCAGGCGCCTGCACAAGCCGCCGCCCAGGCCGAGCGCCTGGCCGAGCGCGTGGCCAGCCTGGAAGCCGCCGTGCGCGAGCTGATGCAGCCGCTGGTGGGCGTGTGGCTGCACACCCGCGACACCGCCGACACCCTGCGCGATGCCGCCGTGGGTGCCCGGCCCATCACCACGAAGACCGCCGCGCCATGAAGCTGATCGAGCTGACCCCCATCACCGACGCACGCCTGGTGGCCAGCAGCGTGCCCGAGGACCCGAGCCCCGCCTGGGCGCCGGGCACCTACGCCGCGCTGGACCGCGTGCACCGCCCCGAACGGCATGAGGTGTACGAGCGCCTGCTGGACGGCCCAAGCACCGCGCCGCCCGAGGCCGACCCAGACGGCTGGGCGCTGGTGGGCCCGACCAACCGCTGGGCCATGTTCGACGCCCGCAGCGGCACGCGCACCACCGCGCAGGACCTGATCCGCGTGACGCTGGCCCCGGGTGTAGTGCGTGGCCTGGGCCTGGTGGAGCTGCGCGGCGCGGAGGTGAACATCGTGCAGCGCGAGGCCGATGCATCCGCCAACCTGGTGCGCAACCCCCTGGACCTGCGGGCCGCCGGCTGGCTGCCCGTGGGCCTGCTGCCGCCCACCCCAGCCCAGGCGCGCGATGGCAGCTTGACGGCCGTGACCCTGGTGGCCAACACCGAGCCGGTGGCGCACTACCTGGACGAGATGCTGCCCGGCCTGCAAGAGGGCGAGCTTTTCAGCGCCAGCTGCGAGATGCGGGCCGAGGGCACGCCGCGCCTGCGCCTGGGCGTGGTGGTGAAGAACGGCAGCGGCCCGGTGATCGAGTGGGACACCGAGGCCCGGGCCCTTGTGATCCAAAGCCCGGGCACCGGCCAGGCCGGCGTGATGTTCGACGCGGTGGAGCTGGAGGACGGCTGGGTGCGCCTGAGCATCGGCAACATCAGCACGCTGACGGGCAGCGTGGTGCCCCGCGTGCGGCCGAGCTGCCGCCTGCCCCCCGCCTTCGACGCGCCGGGCGACGGCGTGGCCGGCGTGCGCGTGGCGCAGGTGATGGTGGGCCGCACCGTGGAGCCGCAGCCCTTCCAGCCGGCCACCCTGTATGCCCGCACGATCAACCTGATTCGCCGGCCCGATGTGACGGACTGGCTGACCTTCTTCGCCCAGCCGATCAACCCGGACAAGCGGGCGGTGGATCTTCGCCTGCTGCCCCTGACCAACACGCACCTGGAGGTGACGCTGTACGGCGTGGGCCCGGTGAGCATCGGCGCGCTGGGCGTGGGCGCGGTGCACGAGGGCTGGGGCACGCTCTACGGGCTGGATCAAGGCCTCAAGGACTTCAGCGCCCGCGTGACCGACCGCTTTGGCGTGACGCGCCTGGAACCGGGCCCGGGCACCAACAGCAACCGCATGACGCTGCAAGTGCCCGCCGCGCGCAGCGATGCGCTGATCGATCGCATCGACTCACTGCGCGGCAAGCCGGTGATGGTGCTGGCTTCCGAGGCTTACCCCAGCACCCTGGGCCTGGGCTGGTTCGAGGACGCGCGCCGCGTGTTCCCCAGCCCCGGCCTGCACCTGGTGAGCTGCCGCTTCGAGACCCTGGCGTAAGCCATCAACCCCACCCCCAACACCCCAAGCCTCACCGCATGAGCACCGGCCTTCACCCCACCGGCCTGCAGGCCACCGGCCTGGGCCTGGCGCTTGTCGTCAGCACGGCCCCCGCAACCCCTGGCACCTTCTACGTCATGGACCAATTCACCACCCGCCCCGACCCCCGCAACCTGGACGCATTCGCCAATGACGCCGCGCAGATGGCCCGCGAGCTCCCCCGATTCATCGACCAGACCAACGCGGCCCTGGCGGCGCTGCAAGCGCAGTTCCTGACCGGCGTCAGCACCAGCAGCGTCAGCATCGGCACCGGCAACCGCACCTTCGCCAGCCAGGGCGGCCGGGCCTGGCCGGTGGGCCAGTGGCTGGTGGCCACGGCCCTGGCCGCGCCGGCCAACTTCATGGTGGGGCAGGTGGTCAGCTACAACAGCAGCACGGGCCTGCTGGTGCTCAATGTGCAGCAGGTGGCGGGCAGCGGCACGCACGCCAGCTGGGGCCTGAGCATGGCCGTGGCCCCGGCCACCGGCCTGGACGCCGGCAACATCACCACGGGCGTGCTGCCCAATGCGCGGCTGCAGGGCAGCTACACCCAGCTGACGGGCGTGACGGGCAGCGGCCGCGCCAAGTTCGCCGGCTTCGATGCCGAGGCCGAGGCGCCCGAGCTGACCCTGCACGAAACCGACCAGGCCGGCACCGCCGGCCTGTGGCGCGTGCTGCTGGAGGGCAATGCGCTGCGCATCCAGCGATCGAGCAACGGCACCGACTTCGTGGCGCCGGCCACCCCGCTGACGGTGGGGGCGGACGGGGTGCTGACGGGCAATGGTGCGGGGTTGAGCAACGTGACCGCGCTGCGATTGGCTGGGTCGCTTGGGGATGCGCCGGCCTACGCCGCGCGTGCGATGGCGGTGGTCAACATCTCGGGCGTGACCCCTGCGCTTCATGGATCAAGCCGCAACGTTTTCAGCGTGACGCGGGTCTCGGCAGGCGTCTATGACGTGCTGTGGTCGGTCCCCATGCCCTTCGAGCGCTATGCGCTTGCTCTGGCATGCAACCGCGGTGACAGCAACAACGACTGGATCATCAACGTGGCCGGCTCTACGGCTGGCCCGACGATGACTGCCAGCTCGGTTCGGGTGGTGATTCAGCACGGTCAGTCGGTCGACGATCCGACCTGGTTCAGCGTTTCGGCAATTGTTTAAGGACCCGCGATGTCGATCATCATATTTCGCCAAGCGGCCGGGCAAGTGGCTGTTGTCGCAACTGGGTCGGGGGTGTCAGATGCTGCGGTGATCGCGCTGGTGGTTCCGGCCGGCGTTGCTTTCAAGCGCATGGATGAGCTGCCCGCCGATGTGCTGACGGATGAGCAGCTTTCTGGCTTTGCAGATCTGTCTCTGTCGACCCCTGATGGTTACGGCGGGACGCCGTAACCCGACGCGCGCTGATCACCGCAACGACCCGACCCAATCATGCAAGACGATTCGAGCGCTCATCCGCCTGGCCGCACCGCCGCCCTGCTGGCCGTGGGCAGCGCGGCCAGCAAGACGAGCCATGCCGGCGCCACCGTGGCCGTCTTCGGCGGCCTGACGGCCACCGACCTGGCAGCCTTCGGCGGCCTGGCCGTCGCCCTGATCGGCACCGTGGTGGCGCAGGGCATCAACTGGTACTACCGGCACAAGGAGCACCAGCGCGCCGAGCGCGAAAGCGCCGCGCGGCTGCGGGCTGCCGAAGGGCAGGGCGGCACCGCCCCCGGGGGCCGGGCATGAGCGCCCGTCGCGCCCTGCAGCGCGGCGTTGCGTTGGCGCGGGTGAGTGTGGCGGCGCTGAGCCTGAGCGCCGCTGGCATCGTGGGCCTGGCCGTGCGCGAGGGCTACCGTGGCGAGGCCTACCACGCCACCCCACATGAGGCTGCGGCCGGTGTCTCGACCCTGGGCTTCGGCTCGACCCGCCACCCGGACGGCCAGCCCGTGCGCCCGGCCGAGCGCACCACGCCCGAGCGGGCCCTGCTCAGCCTGCTGGCCGATGCCGACGCCCGGCAGCAGGCCCTGCGCGAGTGCCTGGGCCCGGCCGCGGTGCTGTACCCGCGCGAATGGGATGTGCTTGTGCGCTGGTCGTACAACGTCGGCGTGGCCGGCGCTTGCGCCAGCACCCTGGCCCAGCACCTGCGCGCCGGTCAGCACGATGCCGCCGCCGCGCAACTGCTGCGCTGGGATCGGCAGGCCGGCTGCCGGCAGCCCGGCCTGGCCGCCGTGCGACGCGCCGACTGGCTGGACTGGACGGGCCAACACGCCCAGGCCGCCGCCTGCCTGCAAGCGCGTGGCCGGCCGGACATGGGCGCCGCCTGCACCCTGCCTGGCGAGGTGCCTGGGCAGTGGCTTGTCGAGCTGCGGGCGCGGCCGTGTGCGGGTGCCGCGAGCGGGCGCGCCAAGGGGGCGCGCACCGACGCTGGGGCGGCCCGATGAGCTGGCCCCGCCTGGCCGCCGCCGCTGCCCTGCTGGCCCTGGGCGCCGCCCTGGCCGCGTGGGTGCTGCACCCCCGCATCGAGCTACACCGCCACCGCGCCGACACCCTGGCCCAGGGCCTGGCCGAGCGCGCCGACGAGCTGGCGGCCGAGCGCGCCGCCGTCGCGCAGCTGCAGCACGCCCTGCAGGCTGCTGGCCAGGCGGTGCAGCGGGTGGAAGCTGCGGCAGCCGCGCGATCGCGCGAAGCTGCCCGCCTGGCCGCGCAAGCCGCCCGCGGCCGGGTCGAGGCCGATGCCCAGGTGCAGCGCCTGCTGCGCCTGCCCCCGCCCCCCGCCGGCGAAGAGTGCGGGGCGGCGCTCGACTTGATCCGCGAGGAGCTTGCCCGATGAGCCGCCACCGCCTGACCCTGCCCGCCACCGCCCTGGCCGCCCTGCTGACCGCCGGCTGCGCGGCCCCGCCGGCCGCGGTGCCGCCGTCGGTGCAGACGGTCGAAGTGCGCGTGCCGGTGCCCGTGCCCTGCACCGTGGCCGTGCCCCCGCCGCCGGCCTGGGCCACCGAAGGCCTGCCGGCCGAGCCGGGGCTGATCGAGGCGGTGCGGGCGCTGCTGGCTGAGCGGATCCAACGGCGGGCGTATCAGTCCGAGCTGGAGGCGGTGGTGAGGGCGTGCGTTGAGGCGCCGGGCGGCCGGACCTGGGCTCCGCCTGCACCCTGTCGGGCGAGGTGCCTGGGCAGTGGCTGATCGAGCTGCGGGCACGGCCGTGTGCGGGTGATGGGCTGCGACGGCATCAAGCGCTGGGCGGACGACGGCAAGCCCGTCGATTCGTCGCCATCCAGCGCCACGCTAGCCCGCCCAATGCGGCGGCTGGTAGGCTACCGTTGGTGAGGCTTCGGCGAGGTGCTGGGCTGCTGGCGCTGCGGGAGCCGCCAGCGTCCTGCCCGAGGCCGCCCAGCGCGTAATCGAGACGGCGACCCGACGGCTAGCCAGCGGAGGCTGGTGCGGTTATCTTGCGTAATGCTAATAGATTGGGCACATTACACGTCAAAAGATCGACGAACAACAGGGAGAGGCATGAGCGAGCAATTCACGACGTTTGACAAGACAACCTACGAAGCCACCAAGCAAGCATGGTCCGAAGACGCAGAAGCCACACTGACCTTTCCGCACGACGTTGAGCGCCTGCTGGACTGGGCGCTGGATCACGCTGAGCACAAAGACGGTCACGAGATGGCCTATGGCATCTTCAACGCTGACTCGTCGGTGGCTGTCGGAATCTGTGAAGTCGTCATCAGCCGTGGTGGCACTACCAATACTTGGGTGAAGCATCTTCGGCTATGGTTGAACCCGAAGCTCGACGCAGGGCTGTTCAACAACGAGACTGCATGCGTTTCCGAGGCGGTCAAGTTGTTCAGTGCGTCCCTTGTCGGTGTCATGCGGTTGAAGCTTGAACACCAGGCGAGCTGCATGAAGGTCTACGGACGAACCCGCGACCAGCTGAAGCTGCTCCATCATGTGGCGGTGACGCTGCAAAGCGTAATGACAGATCACGATGTCTCGGTGCAGGGCAGGTTCCTGGTGATCTCTGACAAGAAGAGGTAACGACATGGCTCCCACACTCGCTCGATCCCAGCAAAGGGTTGCGGAGGACCTCCGGCTAATCGATGCCATCCCCGCATGCGTCGAAGAAGCTGCAAAGCGGATCGGTGACGACGCTGTGCGCGCTTTCTTTGCAGGCTATGCCGTCGAGCAAGACACGGCACTGGCCGCGTAACGGCAGACCACTTCATCAAACAAGCCCGCCCCCGCGCGGGCTTTTTCACGCCACTCAGTGCGCCGCCTCGAAGCGGCGGATGCGGCTTAGTGAATAGGCCATGGCTACGCGGGCCGTGCCACCGTCGCCCGCCTGGGCCACCACGGCCTGCCGGCCGAGCCCGGCCTGATCGAAGCGGTGCGGGCGCTGCTGGCGGAGCGGATCCAGCGGCGGGCCTATCAGGCTGAGCTTGAGGCTCTGGTGCAGGCGTGCGTGGAGGCGCCGGGTGGGGTTGAGTGAGGTGCCGAAGAATCCTCGGTGCCTGACCCGGCGGACTGACCATGTTGTTGGCTTCGACAAAATGGACTGCTGCGCACCAATGGTGAGGTCGACAACGGATTCACACCCGGTGTAGGCATTAGGGTAGGCATCCATGGTGAATTTCTGCCTAAGTGCATGATTCACAACGTCTGTGGCCTCCCTCCGACTCCGCCAAGACCCCCAAGCCCCGCATGCCGGGGCTTTTTCACGTCTGCATGCTGCCAACGATCGGTCGGCAAGTCCGGCCTTTCGGCCTGGGCAGACGCGATGCCACCGACGGTTGACGACTGCCCGGCAAGGGCCGCCACCGCATCAAGCGGTCGGCGTGGGCGCGGCGGCTTTGCCCAGGGCCTCGGCGGCGGGCGTGCCGGTCCGTTCGGGCGTCGAGGGCATGGGGTAGCAGGCCACGCGGTTGCGGCCGCCGCGCTTGGCTTCGTACAGGGCCTGGTCGGCGGCGTGGATCAGAGCTTCGCCGTCGAAGCCCACGGCATCGGTGCCGGCCACGCCGACGCTCAGGGTGATGCGGCTGGCTTCGGGCTGCTCGCGCAGGGCCACGCTGTCGATCAGGGCCTGCGCGATGCGCTGCGCGCGGTGGCTGCCGTTGTCGGTCAGCACGACCAGGAATTCCTCGCCGCCCAGGCGGGCCACGATGTCGGCGGCCCGGAAGCCGCTGCGCAGTTGCTCGGCCAGCGCCTGGAGGATGCGGTCGCCCGCGGCCCGGCCATGGCGCTCGTTCACTTGCTTGAAGTGGTCGATGTCGATCAGCAGCAGGCTCAGTGCCCCGCGGTGCCGCTGGGTCAAGGCCAGGGCCTGCTGAAGCCGGGGTTGCAGGCCGCGTCGATTGAGCAGGCGGGTCAGGGGATCGATCTGCGACAGGTGGGCCAGTTCGGCCTGGGCTTCTTCCAGGGCTGCTTCGCGCTCGCGCAATTGGGCTTCCAGGTCCATGCACCTGCCGTGCAGGCGATGGCGCATGCGCTCCAGGGCCTCGGTCAGCGCCTGCACTTCGCGGCTGCTTGCGGGGGACGCGGGCAGGGGCGTGTCGAGCGAGCCCTGCTCCAGGCGGTGCGCGGCGGTTGCAAGTTGCGCCAGTTCGCCGAGCGACCTCCGCGCCTGGCGGTGAAGCAGGGCGACCAGCAGGGCCGAGCCCAGAAGCCCGGCCAGCAGCCGCTCCAGCGTGTCGGCGCGGAGCAGCGCCTCGGCCGGGCCGAGATCCTGCCCCAGCAGCAGCCAGGCGCTTGCGCCGCCGCGCGCAGCGGTCGCGGCGGGCCAGGGCCGCGCCGTGCTCAGCCGCTCGCGGCCATCGGGCCAGCGCAGCATGCGGGGCGCCGGCTCGCCCGGGACGAGCAGCTCGGCGGGGGCCGGATGCCATGGGCTGCCGTGGTCGGGCGCAGCCTCGACCCCGCCGACCAGCGCGCCCCGGCCGTCGACGATCTGCAAGACCAGACCGGCCTCGCCCGCGCGTTGCGGCAGCAGGGCCTGTAGCCGCGCCAGGCCGGCGGCATCGGCCCCCGGCACATCGCGGGCAAGCTGCACGGCCACGGCGGCGAGCGATTGCAGCGCCAGGCCCGATTGCGCGCGAAGCTGTTCCGTCTGCCGCTGATGCGTCCACAGCGACAGCCCCAGCATCAGCAGGGCCAGCAGCGAGCCCAGCATCAGGCTCCATCGGGTGGGGTGGCTGAGGGGGCGGGGGAGAAGGGCGTTCATCCGGCCGGACTCCTTGATCCGGCAGGCGCCGGCCTCCACCGGCGGCCGGCGCCTGCCGGCTCAGGAGGCCCGGGTCGGCTCGTGCGCTATCGCACAGTCTGGGTCGTGGGCCGCAAGCCGAAAGCCGGGAAAGCAGGCTGGAAGAGGCCTTGTTCGGGCCATCGCCCGGCGCGCGCCGGGCCCAGCGGCGGCCTCGCCCTCACAGCGTCAGCCGGAACCCCTCGACCAAGGCGCCGGGCGTGGTGATCGAGGCCAGCATCCGGCCGCCGTAGGTGTCGTTGTGCGGCACCAGCTCGGCCCGGTCGGTCAGGTCGATCAGGCCTTCGCCGAAGAGGCGCGGCACCTCGTCGTCGAAGCGCATCACCGGCAGCGGGGCCACCAGCCGGCCGTCTTCCACCCAGAAGCTGGCGAAGCGGGTCATGCCGGTCAGGCGGCAGGCCTGGCGGTCGCTGTAGTTCAGGTACCAGAGGTTGCTGATGTAGAGGCCGGTGCCCAGGGCCTGCAGGGCTTCGGCCTCGGGCAGGCGGCCGGGCGCCAGATGCAGGGCCTCGGGGAATTCCTCGGCGCGCGCGCCATTGGGCGGCAGGCCGTATTCGCGGGCCGAGCGCGGGGCATTGAGCGTGCCGCCCTCGGCCGGCACGCGGCCGGCGACGATCAGCGGCACCTGCGCCGGCCGGGCAAAGCCTTCGGCGGTGAAGCCCGGGGCGATGCCGGTGGCGAAGTCCTCGCTCAGGTGGAAGCGCGCATCCAGGGTCTGCTCGCCCGCGGCCAGGCGGCACAGCGGGGACACGCCGGTGCGCCGCGCCTTCAGCCCGAAGCCCATCCAGCCCAGGGTGCCCAGGATCTCGACCATGGCCGCCGGGCTGAGCAGGGCGCGGTAGCGGCCCGGTTGCAGCGGGCGCGGCGCGCGGGCCAGCAGGGGCAGGCGCTCGCGGGTCTGCTGCACGCGGGCGGCGAAATCGGCTTCCTGCCAGCGCGTGCCGGCCAGCTCCTGCTTCACGGCCTTGTCTCCGTGGTGATAGCCGCACCAGCTGTAGAGGAAGCTCTCGCTGCGATGCCAGTGGCGCGAGCCCAGGCTGTCGGCCTGCGCGCGCAGCACCGGGCCGCCGGCATAGAAGCCGACGAAGTCCAGGCCCTGGGCATGGCGGGTGGTCTGCTCGATCACCGCCTCGGCCGTGGGCAGGGCGCCGCGGTCGTCGCGGCGGCTCTGCGCGGCCTGTTCGGGCAGGGCCAGCCAGGGGTCTTCGGGCACATGGTCCAGGTCGGCGAGCAGGGCATCGCGCTCGGCGCGCAACAGAGCCAGATCGCGGTCCAGGTCGCCGCTGAGCGTGGTGCTGGCCTGGGCGCGACGCTGGCCGCGCACCACGCTGACGGTGGCCTCGGCCTGCACCACGGCGGTGGCCTGGCGCAGTGCCGCGCGGTTGAAGCGCAGGAAATCGCTGGCCTCGGCCTCCAGGCTCAGGCCGATGCGGTCACAGCCGGCCGGCGTGCTGCCGCACAGGCCTTCGGCCAGGGCCTGGAAGCCGGCTTCGTCGATCAGGCCGGCCGGGTTTGCGGCGGGTGCCGCGTGCATCGGGCCGCTCATGAGGCCGCCCCGAACACGTCGACGCCGCGGAACAGGCAGGCCGGCGCGGCATGGCCGACGCGGATCACCTGGGCCGGCTCGCCCTTGCCGCAGTAGGGCGTGCCCATCACCTCGAAGGTGCTGGCATCGCCCACCATCGCCAGCGAGCGCCAGAAAGTGGCGCTGATGCCGCGGTAGTTGGGCGTGCGCACCACCTCCGCCAAGCGGCCGTGGCGGATCACCTGCCCGTGCTCGCAGCCGAACTGGAACTTGTTGCGCGAGTCGTCGATGCTCCACGAGCAGTTGGTGCGCATCAGCACGCCGTGCTCGGTGGCTTCGATCATCTCGGCCAGGGTGCTGCTGCCCGGTTCCACATTCAGGTTGCTCATGCGGTCGATGGGCGCGCGGTTCCAACTGCACGCACGGGCCGTGGCTACGCCATCCAGCGGCAGACCGGCGGCACGCGCCCGGGCCTGGCTGAGGTGGCCGCCGAGCGGGCGCTTGAGCAGGCCGGCCTCGATGATCATCTCCCGCGTCGCGGGGCTGCCTTCGTCGTCGTGGCCGAAGCTGGCGAACTCGAAGGCCTGGGTCGGGTCGTGGCTGACGTTGAGCAGCTCGCTGCCGTAGCGATAGTGGCCGAACATGTCCGGCGTGACGAAGCTGGTGCCGGCGAAGTTGCGCTCGTCGCCCAGGATGCGGTCCAGCTCCAGCGGATGGCCGATGGACTCGTGGATCTGCAACATCATCTGGTCGGGCATCAGCAGCAGGTCCATCGTGCCGCTGGGGCAGGACGGGGCCAGGGCCAGCTCGACCGCCTCGCGGGCGACACGGCCGGCCTCATGGTCCAGGCCGGCGCGGTCCAGCACCTCCAGGCCGCCCTGCTGGCACCAGCCGTTGTACTGGCCAGCATGGGTGCGCACCTGGGTGACGCTGCCGGCGCGGGCCGTCACGCTCAGCGAGGGGGTGAGGAAGCTCCAGCGCTGCGCAATGCGGCTGCCGGCGCTGTCGAGCTGCAACTGCTCGGTCTCCACGCTCCACAGGCTTGCGGCGCGGTCGACCACCCGGGCATCGACCTGCGCGGCGGCGCTCCAGCCGCGCAGCCAGTCCAGCTTGCGGGCCAAGCTGGCGCCGGCCAGCGGCTTTTCCACCGTGCTGGCATAGCGGCCGGCGGCGCGCGGCGGGGTGTAGGCGCCAAAGTCGAACACCGCCCGGCCGGCGGCTGCACGGGCCAGGGCATGGGCGCGAAGGAAGGCGGCGGCGAGGCCGGCCTCGGAGGTGTCGGCCGTGGCCGCGAAGCCCTGGCCGCCGTCGATCACACTGAGCATGACCCCCGCATCCCGGCTGCGCTGCGGCGCCTCGGCAACGTCCTGGCGCAGGGCCAGCTTCTCGGAGCGCTCCACCACGCCGCGCAGCGACCAGTGGGCGGTTGACGAGGGCAGCGCCGCGGCCGCACGGGGCGCAAGCGCTTCAAGGGTGTCGAGCATGGCGGCCCGCAGCGCTGCTTGCGCAGGCCGCGAAGGTTCGAGAGGGTGGGGTGCCCGTCCGTCCGCAGGAGGCCCCCGGGCGGGTTATGACGGCAGGCGCCGCATCGCCTGCCGGGCCCGCATCACTGAGGTGTCCGAGCCGCGAGCAGTGTAGCCAGCGCTCCGTGCTTGACCCGCCCGGCGGGGGTATGGCCCGACGCGCAGGCCACGATCATGCGCCGCCCGGCCGCCAGCCGGCGCGGCAGCCCCGATCTCAGGCGCGTCGGCGGCTCAGCAAGGCCAGGCCCAGCAAGCCGCCGAAGAGCAGCAAGCTGGTGGACGCTTCAGGCACCGGCGCGGCCATGGTCGAGATGCTGAGGTGGATGTTGTCCATGTCGAGCAGCGTGGCGGCCTGGACGATGCCCATGCCGCTGTCGCTGAGGAAGAAGGTGGCGTCGGATGAACCCACGGTCGGCGGGTCGAAAAGGTTGAGGCCAATGTCGCCCCCCGCGCTCACCTGGGTGACGGCGAACATCACGATCAGGTCCTGCGGCAGGGCCAGGCCGCCCAGGCCGGTGAAGCTGACCGTCAAGGACTCGCCGCTCAGGATGCTCAGGCCGCTGACCGTGAAGGCCGGCGCAATCAGGCTGGGCGTGGGCGTCGACGGGTCGAAGAAGCGCAGCTCGGCATCGAAGCTGGCATCCGTCCCGTTGTTGAAGAACTGCGTCTCCACGCGCTCGACCGTGCTGGGCGCACTCAGCATCACCCGGTCGCCGAGCTGGGTGGCCCCGGTGCTCGAATAGAAAACCGTCAACCCGGTGTCGGTGCCGGTGTTGTCGTAGGCATCGCCTGCGGCGACCGGGCCGGCACCGCCCAGCGCCATCCCCAGGGCCAGCAGGGGAGCGGCCAGCTTGCGAAACATGGCAATCATGAAAAGCTCCATTTGAAAGTCAAGATGCCGCGGCTCAGCGGAAGATGCTGGCATAGGCCTTGGGCACCAGAACCAGCGGCAGATTGCCGCTGCGGCTGTAAGTCAGTCGCACCTGCACCGAGGCCCCCGGTGCCAGCACGCCGGGCACGTTCTTGAAGGGATTTCCGCTCGGGCTGATGACGCTCGTGTTGCCGTCGGCATTGCTGAGCGTCCATCCGTTGGCGGCGCCAGTCACCACGATGGCGATCTGGTCCACGTCTTCTGCCAGGGTCTTGTTCGTCACCCGAACCGTTTGCTGCCAAATCCGGGCCGTGCGGTTGTAGGTGGGGGTGCCCGCCGTCACCCGCAGTTTGTCCGACGGGCCACCGCAGCTTCTCGTGGTCCGAATCGTGAATTGGCAGCGATCCAGGCAGACGGGATCATTGAAGCACTGGTCTAGGCAGTTTTGCGGGTTTAGATTGGCGCCCGTTGCACAACCAATGATGCATTCTTGGAAATTGTTCGGGTCATTGCATTCGTCGAAGCAGGCAATCACCGAGGAATCAAGGCAGAACTGGCTGGGATTATTCTCCTCGGCCATCCCCTGGGCCAAGGCTGAAGAGCCCAGCCCGAGATGGAGCAGAAATCCAAGGGCCAATGCGCGCAACGCGAGTTTCCAAGACTTGATCATGGTGGGGGCCTCCACGCGGGTCAGACCCGGGCGAGGTTAACGCCCCTGCCCCTGCCCCTGCCCGCAGGCTGGCTTCCCCCCCAAGCGAGGGGGCGGGACTTCTCCCGTCGGCTCAGCAAGCCACGATGTGCACGGCCAGTCCGCCCAGCGAGGTTTCCTTGTAGCGGGTCTGCATGTCGGCGCCGGTCTCGCGCATGGTGCGGATCACCTGGTCCAGGCTGACATGGTGGCGGCCGTCGCCGCGCAGGGCCATGCGGGCGGCGTTCAGGGCCTTGACGGAGGCGATGGCATTGCGCTCGATGCAGGGGATCTGCACCAGGCCGCCGACCGGGTCGCAGGTCAGGCCCAGGTGGTGTTCCATGCCGATCTCGGCGGCGTTCTCCACCTGCTCCGGCGTGCCGCCCAGGGCGGCGCACAGGCCCGCGGCGGCCATTGAGCAGGCCACGCCGACTTCGCCCTGGCAACCTACCTCCGCCCCGCTGATCGAGGCATTGCGCTTGTAGAGCCCGCCGATGGCGCCGGCCGTCAGCAGGTAGTCGATCAGGGCGCGGCGGCGGGCGGCGTCGTCCGCATGCGGCACGAAGCGCGCCAGGTAGTGGCCCACCGCCGGCACGATGCCGGCGGCGCCGTTGGTGGGCGCGGTCACCACCCGGCCGCCGGCGGCGTTTTCCTCGTTCACGGCCAGGGCCCAGAGGTTGACCCAGTCCAGCACTTGCAGCGGGTCGTCGGCGCGGGTCCAGCTTGCCGGTGGGGCGGGCGGCTGCGAAGCCTCGCCTTCGGGCCGAATCTGCAGGGCAGCGGCGGCCTGCGGGTCCAGCGCGCGGAGCAGCCGCGCCGCGCGCCGCGGCACGCGGAAGCCACCGGGCAGCTCGCCCTCGCGCTTCAGGCCGCGCGCCACGCAGGCCGCCATGGCATTCCACAGGCGCAGCAGGCGCTGGTCGATCTCGGCATCCAGGGCCGCGTCTTCAGCACGGGCCCAGCGCGTGGCCTCGGGGCTCTGGCGCAGCCAGGCGCGCTCGTTCGCGCGCTGCTGCGCGGCCATGCCGCCGCCGTGCGCCGCGCAGCAGGCCAGCAGCTCGGCGGCATCGCGCCAGATGCGGGGCAGGGCGGGGCCGGCAGGCGGGGCGTCGAAGGCCGCGGCATCGCGGGCGGCGGCCTCGGCCTCGTCGACGACGAAGCCGCCGCCCACCGAATAGGCCGCCCACTGCGCCAGCAGACGGCCATCGGCGGCGAAGGCCTCGAAGCGCAGGCCGTTGGGATGGTGGGGCAGCGGCCGCTCGCCGGCCCAGCACAGGTCCTGCGACTCGTCGAAGGCGATGGCGTGCCGGCCGCCCAGCAGGCCGATGCAGCGCTCGGCCCGCATGGCGGCCAGCCGCGCCGGCACGCCGTCCACGTCCACGCCCTCCGGCGTCTCGCCGACCAGGCCCAGCAGCACCGCGCCGTCGCTGCCGTGGCCACGGCCGGTCAGGGCCAGCGAACCGTGCAGGGTGACGCGCAGCCGCGCCGTGGCGCCCAGCAGGCCGGCCGCATCAAGCCGTTCGGTGAAACGCCGCGCGGCCACCATCGGCCCCACGGTGTGCGAGCTCGACGGGCCGAGGCCGATCTTGAAGAGGTCGAAGACGGAGAGGCTCATGGCGTGGGAGGGGCGCGACGCGCGACGAGGCAGGGCAGAGTGTCCACCCCCGCGCAAGCTTCGGGCCCGGACGGGCCCAAGGGTTGCACGGCCAGGCGGCCGGAGTGCAGACCCTCGGCGCCCCGGCCCGGCCCCTGCCCCGGGCCGCTCAAGCCGCGTAACTCTCCACCGGCGCGCAGGTGCAGAACAGCTTGCGGTCGCCGTGGACGTTGTCCACGCGGCCGACCGGCGACCAGTACTTGCTGCCGCCGCGCAGGCTGTCCAGCGGCCAAGCGGCGGCGCTGCGCGGGTAGGCGTGCGGCCAGGTGTCGGCGCCGACCTGCTCGGCGGTGTGCGGGGCGTGCTTGAGCGGGTTGTCCTCGCGGCCCCAGGCGCCGGCCTCGACCATGGCGATCTCGCGGCGGATGGCGAGCATGGCCTCGATGAAGCGGTCCAGCTCGGCCTTGGGCTCGCTTTCGGTCGGCTCGACCATCAGCGTGCCGGCAACCGGGAAGCTCAGCGTCGGCGCATGGAAGCCGTAGTCGATCAGGCGCTTGGCCACGTCTTCCGCCGTGATGCCGGTGGCCTCCTTGATCGGCCGCAGGTCCAGGATGCATTCATGCGCCACGCCGCCGCCGGCCAGGTCGGCGCCGCCGGTGTAGAGCACGGGGAAGGCGTCCTTGAGCCGGGCGGCGATGTAGTTGGCCGAGAGGATGGCCGTCTCCGTCGCGCGGGTCAGGCCCTCGGCGCCCATCATTCGGATGTACATCCAGGTGATGGGCAGCACGGCGGCGTTGCCCAGCGGGGCGGCGGAGACGGCGCCGACGTCCTCGCCGTTCACCCCTTCGTCCGCGCCCTTGGGCAGGAAGGGCACGAGGTCCTCGGCCACGCAGACCGGGCCGACGCCCGGGCCGCCGCCGCCATGCGGGATGCAGAAGGTCTTGTGCAGGTTCAGGTGGCTGACATCGCCGCCGAAGGCGCCCGGCGCGGCCAGGCCGACCAGGGCATTCATGTTGGCGCCGTCCACATAGACCCGGCCGCCGTGCTGGTGCACCAGGGCGCAGAGGTCCTTCACGCCTTCCTCGAACACGCCGTGGGTGGAGGGGTAGGTGATCATGATCGCGGCCAGCTTCGCGCTGTGCTGCTCGATCTTCGCGCGCAGGTCCGCCAGGTCCACATTGCCCTGCGCGTCGCAGGCGACCACCACCACCTTCATGCCGACCATCTGGGCCGAGGCCGGGTTGGTGCCGTGGGCCGAGGCGGGGATCAGGCAGATGTCGCGATGGCCTTCGCCCCGCGTGCGCTGCCAGCCCCGGATGGCGAGCAGGCCGGCATACTCGCCCTGCGAGCCGGCATTGGGTTGCAGGCTGATGCCGGCATAGCCGGTGATCTCGCACAGCCAGTCGCGGAGCTGGGCGTCCAGCTCGGCATAGCCGGCCCGCTGTTCGGCCGGGGCGTAGGGGTGGATCTGCGCGAATTCGGGCCAGGTGATGGGGATCATCTCGCTGGTCGCATTGAGCTTCATCGTGCACGAGCCCAGCGGGATCATGGTGCGGTCCAGCGCCAGGTCCTTGTCCGAGAGCTTGCGGATGTAGCGCAGCATGGCCGTCTCGCTGTGGTGCTGCTCGAAGACCGGGTGCCTCAGGTAGGCGCTGCGGCGCTGCAGCGCGGCCGGAATGCGCGGGGCCATGCCCTTCTCGAACACGTCGAAGTCGGGCCGGCTGGCGCCGCGGGCGAAGACGGTCCAGAGCGCGTCAAGGTCGGCGCGGGCGGTGGTCTCGTCCAGCGTCACGCCCAGGCGCGCGCGGTCGACGCGGCGCAGGTTCATGCCGAGCTCGACCGCGTGGGCCAGCAGAGCCTCGGTCTGCGCGCCGGTCTGCACCGTGACAGTGTCGAAGGCGGTGTCGTGCTGCAGCGTCCAGCCGAGCTGCTCGATGCCCTCGGCCAGCGCGGCGGTGTAGCTGGCCACGCGTTCGGCGATGCGGCGCAGGCCGGACGCGCCGTGGTAGACCGCGTACATGCTGGCCACCACCGCCGGCAGCACCTGGGCCGTGCAGATGTTGGAGGTGGCCTTCTCGCGGCGGATGTGCTGCTCGCGCGTCTGCAGGGCCAGGCGCAGGGCGGGCTGGCCGTGGGCATCCACGCTCATGCCGACCAGGCGGCCGGGCATCGAGCGCTGGTGCGCTTCGCGGCAGGCCAGGTAGGCCGCGTGCGGGCCGCCATTGCCCATGGGCATGCCGAAGCGCTGGGTGTTGCCCACCGCCACGTCGGCGCCCAGCTCGCCCGGTGGCATCAGCAGGGTGAGGGCCAGCAGGTCGGCCGCCACGATGGCCAGGCCGCCCTGGGCCTGGACGGCGGCGATGGCGCCGCGCAGCTCGCGCACCGCGCCCTCGACGCCCGGGTACTGGAAGAGCGCGCCGAAGCAGGGCGTTTCGGCAAGCACGTCCTCGACCGACTCGGCTGGGCCCACCACGATCCGCAGGCCCAGCGGCTCGGCGCGGGTGCGGATAACGGCCAGGGTCTGCGGCAGCACGTCGTCGGCGACGAAGAAGGCCGTGGCCTTGCTCTTGCCGACGCGCAGCGCCAGCGTCATCGCCTCCGCCGCGGCGGTGGCCTCGTCCAGCATCGAGGCATTGGCCACCGGCAGGCCGGTCAGGTCGACCAGCATGGTCTGGAAGTTCAGCAGCGCTTCCAAGCGGCCTTGCGAGATCTCGGCCTGGTAGGGCGTGTAGGCCGTGTACCAGACGGGGTTCTCCAGGATGTTGCGCAGGATGACGCCCGGCGTGTGCGTGCCGTGGTAGCCCTGGCCGATGAAGCTCTTGAGCACGCGGTTCTTGCCGGCCAGGGCCTTGAGCTCGGCCAGCGCGGCAGCCTCGCCCACCGGCGCGGGCAGCTTCATGGCGCCGCGGCGGATGGCCGCGGGCACGATGGCCTCGATCAGCGCGGCGCGGCTGGCGGCGCCGACGGCGCCCAGCATCTCGGCCTCGTCCTGCGGCCCGGGGCCGATGTGGCGGGGGCCGAACTCGCGCTCGGTTTCGAGCTGGGCCAGGGGGGGGAAGGAAGGCATCAGCATGGCGGTCTCCTGCAAGAGGGCGGGGAGGGGGATCGACAGATCGCTGGAAAAGGGCGGGCGCCGCAGCGGCGCCGGCGACGGGGTGGCAGGCCCGTCGCCGCGGTGGGGCGGCTTACTTGGCGGTCAGCGCCTCGTAGGCGGTGGCGTCCATCAGCGCATCGAGCTGGCTGGCGTCGTCCAGCTTCACCTTGAAGAACCAGCCCTCGGCCAGCGGATCGCGGTTGGCCAGGGCCGGGTCCGCGCGCAGCGCCTCGTTCACCTCGATGACCGTGCCGCTCACCGGCATGTAGAGGTCGGCGGCGGCCTTGACCGACTCGACCACGCCGGCGACGGCGCCCTGGTCGTGGTGCGAGCCGACTTCGGGCAGGTCCACATAGACGACATCGCCCAGCGCATCTTGCGCATGGACGGTGATGCCGACGGTGGCGGTGTTCGCATCGGTGGGCTCGATCCACTCGTGTTCGGCGGTGAACTTGCGGCTCATGGTGGGTTTCCTGAGGAAGAGATAGGGGGAGAGAAACGGGGCGATCTGTCGGACGCCATGCGACCGCGGCCAAGCGGTCAGGCGCGACGATAACGGTGCGGCACGAAGGGCAGGGCGCTGACCGTCACCGGCACGCCACGGCCGCGCACCTGGGCGAAGAGGGTGCTGCCCTCGGCGGCGCAGGCGGCCTCGACATAGGCCATCGCGATCGGCTGGGCCACGCCCGGGCTCAGGGTGCCGCTGCAGACGCGGCCGACCGGGCGGCCGGCGGCGTCGTGCAGCGCGGCGCCGTCGCGCACCGGCACGCGCTCCTGGGCCAGCAGGCCGACGCGGCGGCGCGCCGGGCCCTCGCGCAACTGCGCCTCGACCACGGCCGCGCCGGGGTAGCCGCCGGCCCGTGCGCCGCCGGCGCGGCGGACCTTGGGGATGGACCAAGCCAGGCCGGCCTCGATCGGGGTGATGGAGACATCCAGCTCATGGCCGTGCAGGCAGAGGCCGGCCTCCAGCCGCAGCGTGTCGCGCGCGCCCAGGCCGGCGGGCTGCACCGCGGCATCGGCCAGCAGGGCTTCGGCCAGGGCTACGGCCTGGTCGGCGGGCACCGAGATCTCGACCCCGTCCTCGCCGGTGTAGCCCGAGCGCACCACCCAGCAGGCTGCGCCGGCCAGCTCCACCCCCGCGCCTTCCATGAAGCGCAGGGCATTCAGCGTGTCGGCCGCGCCGGGTGCGACGCGGGCCAGTGCCGCGACCGCCTCCGGGCCCTGAAGGGCCAGCAGGGCGCGGTCGTGCAGGCGGGTGGCGGTGATGCCGGCGGGCAGGCCGGCGCGCAGCAGGGCCAGGTCGGTGTCGGCATTGCTGGCATTGACCACCAGGAAGACCGAGCCGAGCACGCCGCCCAGCGCGCCTTCGGGCGGCCGGGCGATCATCAGGTCGTCGACCACGCCGGCCTCGGCGGTGGTGAACTGGCTGTAGCGCTGCTTGCCGACCGCCAGGCCCAGCACATCGGCCGGCAGCAGGGCCTCCAGCGCGGTGGCGATGGCCTTGAAGCCAGGGCCATCCAGCCGCACCTGGCCCATGTGCGAGACATCGAAGAGCGCGGCCGCCGTGCGCGCATGGCGGTGCTCGGCAACCTGGCCCTGGGGGTAGCTCACCGGCAGGGCCCAGCCGGCGAAGGGCACGATCTTGCCGCCCAGGCGCTGGTGCAGCCCATGCAGCGGGGTGCGCTGCGGCTCGACGGGGGACGGGGTGGCGGGGGCGGGTGCGGAGTCGGAGGCGGCGGTCATGGACGGACGGTGGCGACGGGGCGGGCCCTTCCCGATGGGGAAGAACGATGACGGACGACCCGCCGCTTGCGCGGTGGATCGATCACTGCCCTCGCTGTCCATGGACCTGAGAGATTGGCAACCGGCGCTTGCGCCCCGGCCACTTGCCCCTTCGGTGGGCCGCCGGCATCGGGATGCCGCGACCGCTCTCCAGTGAGGTTCTCGTCTCCGCCGAGGGTGTCGGACCCCGGCGGACACGTTTGCCAGTCCTTGGGCCTGAGCGTTCAGCGCTTGCGCGCGGCGCCTTCGGCGGCAAGCCCGGATGCGTGCCCGGGCTGCTCTCTCCTGACGCGTCCAGTGTAGGCCGGGACTCAGCCTGCGGCGCGGCTTGTCGAAAAATTCCTACAGCAAAACAAAAGGGCAAATATGTTGCGATTTGCCGCTTTGAATTCGCGGGCCGCGCGGCCCGCCCCTCAAGCCGCAGCGGCCTCGGCCGTCGCCTGGTCGATGGCTTCGCTGAGGGCCAGCCAGCGGCCCTCCAGGGTGTCGATCTCCTCGCCCAGGGCCTTGAGCTGGCGGCCCAGCTCGGCGCGGCGGGCGCCGTCCAGCGCCGGGTCGCCCAGGCGGGCGCTGGCCGCTTCCTGCTCGGCCTGGGCGGTGGCCAGGCGGGCCTCCACCTGGGCCAGCTCCTTCTTCATCGGCTTGAGCTGCTCTTGCAGCTTCTGCCGGGCTTGGGCCTGGGCGCGGCGGTCCTCGCGGCGGTTGGCGCCGCTTTGCTCGGCGGTGCCGCCGCTTGCCGGTGCGGCGGCCGCGGTGGCGGCGGCGCGGCTGCGCTCGCGGCTTTGCTCCAGCAGCCAGCGCTGGTAGTCGTCGAGGTCGCCGTCGAAGTCGCGCACCGCGCCGTCGGCCACCAGCCAGAAGCCGTCGCAGACCTCGCGCAGCAGCGCGCGGTCGTGGCTGACCAGCATCACCGTGCCCTCGAAGCTGTTGAGCGCCATCGACAGGGCCTCGCGCGTGGTCAGGTCCAGGTGGTTGGTCGGCTCGTCCAGCAGCAGCAGATTGGGCTTCTGCCAGACGATCATGGCCAGCACCAGCCGCGCCTTCTCGCCGCCGCTGAGGCTGCCGACCGGCTGCTGCACCATGTCGCCGACGAAGCGGAACTGGCCGAGGAAGTCGCGCAGCTCCTGCTCGCGCGCCTGGGGCGAGACCTGCTTGGCCAGGCGGATCATGTGCTCCAGCGGCCCGCTCTCCGGGTGCAGCACGTCCATCTCCTGCTGCGCGAAGTAGCCGATCGCCAGGCCCTTGCCCTGGGTGACTGTGCCGCCCAGCGCACCCAGCGTGCCGGCCAGGGTCTTGACCACGGTGGACTTGCCCTGGCCGTTGGCGCCCAGGATGCCGATGCGCTGGCCCGGCTGCACCGAGCGGGTGATGCCGTGGACGACGGGCTTGTCCCTGCCCTCGTCCAGGCGATAGCCGCAGACCATGTCCCGCATCACCAGCATGGGGTTGGGCAGCTGGCCGGGCTCGCGGAAGCTGAAGGCGAAGTCGGCCTGGCTGAGCACCGGGCCGATGCGCTCCATGCGCTCCAGCGCCTTCACCCGGCTCTGCGCCTGCTTGGCCTTGGTGGCCTTGGCCTTGAAGCGGTCGATGAAGCGCTGCAGGTGGGCGATCTGGTCCTGCTGCCGGCTGAAGGCCGCGGCCTGCTGGCTCAGGCGCTCGGCGCGCATGGCCTCGAAGCCGCTGTAGTTCGCGCCGTAGCGGGTGAGCTTGGCGTCCTCCAGGTGCACGGTCACGCGGGTGATGGCGTCGAGGAATTCACGGTCGTGGCTGATCACCAGCAGCGTGCCCTCGTAGCGCTGCAGCCAGGCTTCCAGCCAGACGAGCGCATCCAGGTCCAGGTGGTTGGTCGGCTCGTCGAGCAGCAGCAGGTCGCTTGGGCACATCAGCGCGCGGGCCAGTTGCAGGCGCATGCGCCAGCCGCCGGAGAAGCTGTGGACCGGCGCATCGAGCTGCGCGCTGCCGAAGCCCAGGCCCAGCAGCAGGGCCTGCGCACGCGGCCGGGCATCGAAGGCGCCGGCCTCGGCCAGGCCGGCATGGCCCTCGGCGATGGCATGGCCGTCCTGCGTCGCCTCGGCCGCGGCCAGGCGGGCCTGGGCCTCCATCAGCCGGGTGTCGCCCTGCAGCACGAAGGCCGTCGCGCCCTCGGCCGTTTCGGGCATCTCCTGCGCGACCTCGGCCACCCGCCAGCGCGGCGGCGGGCTGAAGTCGCCAGCATCGGCCTGCAGCTTGCCGGTCAACAGCGCAAACAGGCTGGACTTGCCCGCCCCATTGCGCCCGACCAGGCTGACCTTCTCGCCCGCATGCAGCGTCAGGTCCGCATGGTCGAGGACGAGCTTGACGCCGCGGCGCAGGCTGAGTTGGTTGAGGACGATCATGGGCAGACCTCCACCCCGGCCAGATCCCCCCGCCGCAGCAGCAGCACCTGCTCCTCCCCCGCACTCACCTCCAGCCAGATCGGCTCCAGTCGCGGGAAGGCGGCTTCGAAGTGCGCGCGCTCGTGGCCGATCTCCAGCACCAGCACGGCGTGCTCGCTCATGTGGGCTGCTGCGGCGGCGAGCAGGGCGCGGATGAAGTCCATGCCGTCCTGACCGCCCGCCGGGTTGCCGTCCAGGGCCAGCGCGGGTTCGGCGCGGAACTCGGGTGGCAGGGCGGCCATGGAGGCGGCATTCACATAGGGCGGGTTGCAGACGATCAGGTCGTAGGGCGCGCGGTCGGCGGTGGCGGCCAGGCCATCGCCGTGCAGCAGGGTGATGCGATCGCGCAGGCCATGGCGATCGACATTGAGGCGGGCGACGGCCAGGGCATCGGCGCTCAGGTCGGCGGCGTCCACTTGCACCTCGGGCCAGGCCAGGGCGGCCAGCACGGCCAGGCTGCCGTTGCCGGTGCAGAGGTCGAGCACGCGCTGCGTGCGCTCGCTCAGCCAGGCGTCGAGCAGGCCCTGGCCGTCGGCGTCGGCGATCAGCTCGGCGATGAAGCTGCGCGGGATGATGACGCGGCGGTCCACCGTGAAGGGCAGGCCTTGCAGCCAGGCTTCGCCGGTCAGGTAGGCGGCGGGTTCGCGGGTGGCGATGCGGCGGTCGATCAGCGCGGCGGCGCGGGCCGCGTTGTCCGGGCTCACGCCTTGAGCCGGCGCCTCGCCCAGCGCCTCCATCGGCAGGCCCAGGGCCCATTGCACCAGCCAGGCGGCTTCGTCATAGGCATTGGCGGTGCCCTGGCCGTAGCTGAGTTGGGCCGCATCCAGCCGGGCGGCTTCGCGTTCGACCAGGGCGTGCAGGCTCAGCGCGGGGCGCAGGTCCTTCATGCCACCAGCCTCTGCATCACGCCCTGGTAGATGGCGGCCAGGGGGCCGAGCGCCTCGACGGCCACATGCTCGTCGATCTGGTGGATGCTGGCATTGACCGGGCCGCATTCCGCCACCTGCGGGCAGATGCGGGCGATGAAGCGGCCGTCCGAGGTGCCGCCGGTGGTCGACAGCTCGGCCTCCAGGCCGGTGGCCTCGCGGATGCTGGCGCGCAGGGCCTCGGTGAGCGAGCCCGGCTCGGTCAGGAAGGGCCGGCCGCCGAGGGTCCATTCGATGCGGTGGCGCACGCCGTGGCGCTCCAGCAGCTCGACGATGCGCGCTTGCAGGCCCTCGGGCGTGGAGGCGGTGGAAAAGCGCAAGTTGAAATCGACCACTGCCTCGCCCGGGATCACATTGGTGGCGCCGGTGCCGGCATGCAGGTTGGAGACCTGGAAGCTGGTCGGCGGGAAGTGGGCATTGCCGGCATCCCAGACGGTCGTGGCCAGCTCGGCCAGCGCGGGCGCGAAGGTGTGCAGCGGGTTCTCGGCCAGGTGCGGGTAGGCCACATGGCCCTGCTTGCCCAGCACGGTGAGCCGGCCGGAGAGCGAACCGCGCCGGCCGTTCTTGACCATGTCGCCCACGGCCTGCACGGCGGTGGGTTCGCCGACGATGCAGGCGTCCAGGCGGATGCCTTCCGCAGCCAGCCAGTCGCAGACCTTGACGGTGCCGTCGTTCGCCGGGCCTTCCTCGTCGCTGGTCAGCAGCAGGGCCAGGCTGCCGGCGGGCGCAGGCGTGTCGGCCAGGAAGGCTTCGAGCGCGGCCACCCAGCAGGCGATCGAGGCCTTCATGTCGGCCGCGCCGCGGCCGTAAAGCTTGCCCTCACGGTGGCTGGGCACGAAGGGCGGGCTCGACCATCGTTCGACCGGGCCGGTCGGCACCACGTCGGTGTGGCCGGCGAAGACCAGGGTGAAGCCGGCCGCGCCCGCCGTGCCGCGCCGCAGCGCCCACAGATTGCGCACGCGGAAATCGGCCGGGCCGCTCTCCAGCACCTGGAAGCTGAAGCCCAGCGGGGCCAGCGCTTCTTGCAGCAGGGCCTGGCAGCCGGCGTCATCGGGCGTGACCGAGGGGCGGGCGATCAGGGCTTCGGTCAGTGTCAGCGCGCGGTGGGCGCGGACGAGGGCGGGGTCGGACGGCGGCAGCGGCATGGGGCGGGCAGGGGCTCAGGGCGCCGAGGCGTCCAGTCGCAGATCAGGGAAGGCGGCGGATGCCGCGGCGGGCGCAGCCGCTGCGGCCGGGCGGGCGGCGGCGCCATGGTCCAGGCGCCACATCAGGTTGCTGGGCGAATCGGCCTGGGCCAGCGCATCCTCGCGGCGCACCTGGCCGCTGGCGATCAGGCGGGCGAGGTCTTCCTCGAAGCTCTGCGAGCCCTCGGCCAGCGACTGGGCCATGGCCGCCTTCACCCCGTGCAGATCGCCCTGGGCGATGCGCTCGGCCACCAGCGGGCTGTTGCGCAGCAGCTCGACGGCGGCCAGACGCCCGCCGCCCACGGCCGGCAGCAGGCGCTGCGAGACCACCGCCTTCAGCGCAGCGGCTAGGTCGTCGAGCAGCACCGGCCGGGCCTCGGGCGGGTAGAAGCTCAGGATGCGGCCCAGGGCATGGTGGGCATTGTTGGCATGCAGGGTGGCCAGCACCAGGTGACCGGACAGGGCGAAGGAGATCGCGGCCGAGAGGGTCTCGCGGTCGCGGATCTCGCCGATCAGCAGGCAGTCCGGCGCCTGGCGCAGGGCATTGCGCAGGCCGGTGGCCAGGTCGGCCACGTCGCGGCCGATCTCGCGCTGGTTCACCAGCGCGCGGTGGTTGGGAAAGTGGAATTCGATCGGGTCCTCGATCGTCAGCACATGGCCCGGCCGCTCGCGGTTGCGGTGGTCGATCATCGCGGCCAGCGTCGTGCTCTTGCCGCTGCCGGTGGCGCCCACCACCAGCACCAGACCGCGCTTTTCCAGCATCAGCCGGGCGAGGCTGTCGGGCAGCTTCAGCTCGGCCAGGGTCGGGATGGCGACGGGGATGGCGCGGATCACCGCAGCCACCGCACCGCGTTGCCGGAAGGCGCTGAGCCGGAAGCTGGCCAGGCCCGCGATGCGGTGGCCGGCATTCAGCTCGCCCTCGGCATCCAGCCGGGCCAGCGCGGCGGCGGGCAGCAGGCCGGCCAGCAGGGCCCGCGCGCCGCCCTCGGGCAGCGGCTCGCCGGCCGGCTGAAGCTCGCCGTCGATCTTGAACTGCGCGGGCGCGCCGTCGGCCAGGAATAGGTCCGAGGCTTGCCGCGCCACCATGCCCTGCAGCAGGGCGAGCAGCGGCGGCGCGGCGGCGCGGTCGGCGGCATCCATCGGCACGGCGGCCGGCGCGGCGGCGGGGCTCAGTCGCGCAGCAGGGCGTTGATGCTGGTCTTGGCGCGGGTCTGCGCATCGACCTTCTTGACGATCACCGCGCAGTAGAGGCTGTACTTGCCATCGGCCGAGGGCAGGTTGCCGCTGACGACGACCGAGCCGGCGGGGATGCGGCCGTAGCTGACTTCGCCGGTGGCGCGGTCGTAGATCTTGGTGCTCTGGCCGATGTAGACGCCCATGGAGATGACCGAGTTCTCCTCGACGATCACACCTTCGACCACCTCGGAGCGGGCGCCGATGAAGCAGTTGTCCTCGATGATGGTCGGGTTGGCTTGCAGCGGCTCCAGCACGCCGCCGATGCCGACGCCGCCCGAGAGGTGCACGTTCTTGCCGATCTGCGCACAGGAACCGACGGTGGCCCAGGTGTCGACCATGGTGCCTTCGTCCACATAGGCGCCGATGTTGACGTAGCTGGGCATCAGCACCGCGCCCTTGGCGATGTAGCTGCCGCGGCGGGCCACGGCCGGCGGCACCACGCGCACGCCGGCGGCGGCAATGGCGGCATCGTCCATGTGCGAGAACTTGGTGTCGACCTTGTCGAAGAAGGTCAGGTCGCCCGAGCGCATCACCTTGTTGTCGTTCAGGCGGAAGGACAGCAGCACCGCCTTCTTGACCCACTGGTGCACGGTCCACTGGCCGACGGCCTGGCGCTCGGCCACGCGCAGGCGGCCGGCGTTCAGGTCGGCGAGGACGGTGTTGACGGCGTCGCGGACCTCGGCCGGCGCGCTGGCGGGCGAGAACTCGCTGCGGCGCTCCCAGGCGGCGTCGATGGTGGCTTGCAGGGCGGCGAAGGACATGGCGGGACTCGTTTTCGGTTCAGGGGGGACAGCCGGCGCCGCGCGGGCGCGGGGTCCGGGACAGGCCGGTTGGGGCGGAGGGCGGGGAAGGGCGGGCGGGGCGGCGTGGGGTGTCAGGCGCCCCGGCGCAGGGCCTCGGCGATGCGTTCGGCGGCTTCCACGCATTCCTCGACCCCGGCCACCAGGGCCAGGCGGACCCGGCCCGCGCCGGGGTTGATGCCGCCGCTGCGACGGGCCAGGTAGCTGCCCGGCAACACCGTCACATTGTAGGAAGCCAGCAGCTCGCGGGCGAAGGCCTCGTCCGCCGAGTGCGTGGCCGTGGCGTAGGCGGCCGGCACGCCAGCCCACAAGTAGAAGCCGGCGTCGGGCAGGCGCACATCCAGGCCGGCGGCCTGAAGCAGGGGCGTGACCCGCGCGAACTTCTGGCGGTAGAGCGCGCGGTTGGCCGCCACATGCGCCTCGTCGGCCCAGGCCGCCACGCTGGCGCGCTGCACGCTGGGGCTCATCGCGCCGCCGTGGTAGGTGCGGTACTTCAGGAAGTCGGCCAGCAAGGCTGCATCGCCCGCGACGAAGCCCGAACGCAGGCCCGGCGCATTGCTGCGCTTGGACAGGCTGGTGAAGCTGACCAGGCGCTTGAAGTCCTGCCGGCCCAGGGCGGCGGCAGCTTCCAGGCCGCCCAGCGGCGGGCCGCCGGCGCTGCCGCGCGGCGTGTCCTCGGGGCCGAACCAGATCTCGCTGTAGCACTCGTCGCTGGCGATCACGAAGCCGTGTTCGTCGCTGAGCGCGAACAGCTTGGCCCACTCCGCCAGCGGCATTACCGCGCCGCTGGGGTTGCCCGGCGAGCAGACATAGAGCAGCCGCGTGCGCGCCCAGGTGGCGGCGTCGATCGCGTCCCAGGCCGGCGCGAAATTGCGCGCCGGGTCGCTGTTGGCGAAGACCGGCGTGGCCCCGGCCAGCAGGGCGGCGCCCTCGTAGATTTGATAGAAGGGATTGGGGCAGACAACCACGGCCTCGCGGTCGGCCGGGTCGATCACCGTCTGCGCCAGCGCGAACAGCGCCTCGCGCGAGCCATTGACCGGCAGCACCTGGCGGGCCGCATCCACCCCCACGCCGTAGCGGCGGCCCAGCCAGGCGGCGCAGGCCTCGCGCAGTGCGGGCTCGCCCGCGGTGGCGGGGTAGGCCGACAGGCCATCCAGCGCGCCGGCCAGTGCGGCCTTCAGGAAGTCGGGCGTCGGATGCTTGGGCTCGCCGATGCCCAGGCTGATCGCGCGATGCGCCGCGCTGGGCTGCACATCGGCCGTCAGCGCCTTCAGGCGTTCGAAGGGATAGGGCTGAAGCAGGGCGAGGCGCGGATTCATGGGCGCGGATTATCCGGGCGCCCGGCCCACCGCCCGCCCGCCCGGGCGCAAGGCTGCCAGGCCGCCGCAGCGGGGGACGGGACGGCGCTCAGGCCAGGGCGCGCATCTCGCCCGGCACGGCCGGAAGGTCCACGCGCGGCTGCGGCGTCCAGCCTTTCTTGCGGTGCTCGACGACGACATTGGTGAAGATGCCGCCGCGCACATACCACTTGGCGGTGATGCGGCAAAAGCGCGGGTCGCTGGCCTTCACCAGGTCAGACAAGATGGTGTTGGTCACCTTCTCGTGGAAGGCACCCTCGTCACGGAAGGACCAGAAGTACATCTTCAGGCTCTTGAGCTCGACGCAGGCCTGGTCCGCGATCATCTCGATCGTGAAGTGCGCGAAGTCCGGCTGGCCGGTCAGCGGGCAGTGGCAGGTGAACTCGGGCACGACGAACTGGATGAGGTAGTCGCGTTCGGGCGCCGGGTTGGGGAAGACGTGCAGTTCCTTGCTGGGCAGGCTGGGCGGATTGGGCGGCATGGCGCGCTGCACGGCGCCGGCCGGCAGCTTGGCGGCGCGGCGGCGCGGGGCCGGCGCGGCGGCCGGGGCGGTCTTCTTGGTGGAGGGCATGGCGGTTCGGGCCGTGGCGCGCAGGCCGGTTCAGGGAAGCCCCGATGCTATCATCCGCCCCCTTTGAAGGCCCCCGAGAAGGCCAAAAAATCCAATTGAATCAATGACTTGAAAGCGCAGGGTGGCGCGGGCCAGGGCCTCATGCCCCGGGGCCGCCACCGCCCGCGACGACGGTCTCCGCCATGCGCCTCACGTCCATCAAGCTCTCGGGCTTCAAGTCCTTCGCCGAGCCGACCACCTTCCAGCTGCCCGGGCAGCTCGTCGGCGTGGTCGGCCCGAACGGCTGCGGCAAGTCCAACATCATGGATGCGGTGCGCTGGGTGCTGGGCGAGAGCAAGGCCAGCGAGCTGCGCGGCGAGTCCATGCAGGACGTGATCTTCAACGGCAGCGGCAACCGCAAGCCGGCCGGCCGCGCCAGCGTCGAGCTGGTCTTCAGCAACGAGGACGGCCGGGCCGGCGGCAGTTGGAACCAGTACGCCGAGATCGCCGTCAAGCGCGTGCTGACGCGCGACGGCACCAGCAGCTACTTCATCAACAACCAGCCGGTGCGGCGCCGCGATGTGCAGGACGTCTTCCTCGGCACCGGCCTGGGCCCGCGGGCCTACGCCATCATCGGCCAGGGCACGATCAGCCGCATCATCGAGAGCAAGCCCGAGGAGCTGCGGCTCTTCCTCGAGGAAGCGGCCGGGGTCTCGAAGTACAAGGAGCGCCGCCGCGAGACCGAGCTGCGCCTGCGCGACACCCGCGAGAACCTGGTGCGGGTCGAAGACATCCTGCGCGAGCTGAATGCCAATCTGGAGAAGCTCGAACAGCAGGCCGAGGTCGCGCAGCGCTACCACGCCCTGCAGGCCCAGGGCACGACGCGGCTGCACCAGCTCTGGTTCCTGAAGGCCCGCGATGCGGCCGGCGAGCAGGCCCGCGTCACCCTGGCCACCGCCGAAGCCAGCACCGCGCTGGAAGCCCGGGTGGCCGAGCTGCGCGCGACCGAGGCCGCGCTCGAACGCATCCGCCAGGACCACTACGCCGCCGCCGACCAACTGCATGCCGCCCAGGGCGGCCTGGCCGAGGCGCAGCTCGAAGTCAGCCGGCTCGAAGAGCGCATCCGCTACGTCGTCGAAGGCCGGCAGAAGGCCGAGGCCCGCCTGGCCGATCTGGCCCGCCAGGATGCGCAGTGGACCGACCGCCGCGCCCAGGCCGAGGCCGAGCTGGAGCAGCTCGCCGAGCAGCAGCTCGCCGCCGACGAGCAGGCCGAGCTGCTCGCCGCTCAGGCCGAGGAAGAAGCCGGCCGCCTGCCCGCCGCCGAGGATGCGCTGCGCGCCGCCCAGGCCCGCGCCAATGCGCAGCGCCAGCAGGTGGCCGAGGTGCAGCAGCAGCTCAGCCTGCTGGCCGCCGAGTCGCGCAGCCTGGACGAGCAGGCCCGCGGCCTGCAGGGCCGCCGCGAGCGCGCCAGCGCCGAGCAGCGCGCGCTCGTCGCGCCCGACGAGGCCCGCCTCGCCCAGATGCGCCTGCAACTTCAGGATGCCGAGGAACGCCAGGCCGAGAGCGCCGCTGTCGCCGAGGAGCTGGCCGCCGAGGTGCCGGCCCTCGACGAGCAGCGCCGCGCCGCGCAGGCCGAGGCCGCCGCCCAGGCCGCCAAGCAGGCCGAGCTGGCCGCCCGGCTCGACGCGCTGCGCGCGCTGCAAGCCAAGGTGCAGACCGAAGGCAAGCTGGCCCCCTGGCTGGCCCGCCACGGCCTGAGCGAGCGCGCCGGCCTGTGGAGCCGCCTGCACATCGAGCCCGGCTGGGAGACCGCGCTGGAGGCCGCGCTGCGCGAGCGCATCCATGCGCTGGAAGTCGGCCGGCCCGAGACCGTCCGCGCTTTCGAGCAGGACCCGCCGCCCGCCAAGCTGGCCTTCTACACCCCGCCCGCCACGCCGCTGCCCGCGACGGCGGCGGCGTCCACGCTGCCGCGGCTGGGGGCGATGCTCAAGCTCGACGGCGATGCCGGCCTGCGTGCGCTGCTCAACGACTGGCTCGAAGGCGTCTACACCGCCGACAGCCTGGAGGCTGCGCTGGCCGCGCGCGGCCGGCTCGGACATGGCGAGGTCATCATGACCCGCGCCGGCCATGCCGTCAGCGCCTATGCCGTGGCCTTCCACGCGCCCGATTCCGAGCAGGACGGCCTGCTCGCCCGCGCCCAGGAGATCGAGAACCTCGACCGCCAGTTGCGCGCCCAGGGCCTGATCGCCGACGAGGCGCGCCACCGCGCGATCCGCGCCGAAGCGGCCTACACCGAGGCCGCCCAGCGCCAGGTCGGCGTGCGCCGCACGGCGGCCGAGGCCCAGCAGGCTGCCCACGGCTTGCAGGTCGAGGTGCTGCGCCTGGCCCAGCAGAGCGATCAGGCCCGCGAGCGCCGCGCGCAGATCGGCGCCAGCCTGGCCGAGATCGACGAGGCCCTGGACGCGCTGGACGAGCGGCGCGCCACCGGCGAGGCCCGCTTCGAGGAACTCGACCTCGAACTCGGCAACGCCCAGGAAGCCCATGCCACGCTGGAAGAAGGCGTGTTCGAGGCCGAGCGCGCCCTGGGCGCCGCCCGCGAGCAACTGCGCCGCCTGGAACGCGAGGCCCAGGAAGCCACCTTCCAGGCGCGCGCCCTCGGCGCCCGCCGGGGCGAGCTGCAACGCGCCATCGAAACCGCCGACCAGCAGCTCGCCGCCCATGCCGCCAGCGCCGCGCAGCTCCAGCAGGAGCTGGCCGCCTTCGCCGAGGCCAGCGCCGACACCGGCCTGCAGGACGCGCTGGAGCGCCGCGCCGCCCGCGAGGCCGTGCTGGCCGAGGCCCGCCATGCGCACGACGAGCTTTCGGCCCAGTTGCGCCGGCTCGACGAGGAGCGGCTCGGCTTCGAGCGCAGCCTGGAGCCGCTGCGCGAGCGCATCAATGCACTGCAGCTCGAAGCCCAGGCCGCCACCCTCGGCGGCCGGCAGTACGAGGAACAGCTCGACCAGGCCGGCGCCGACCGCGCCGAGCTGGCCGCCGGCATCGAGCGCGACGGCATCCGCCTGCACGGCCTGCAGGCCGAGATCGACCGCTTGCAGCGCGAGCTGAATGCCCTGGGCGCGGTCAACCTGGCCGCGCTCGACGAGCTGAGCGCCGCGCGCGAGCGCAAGGGCTTCCTCGACGCCCAGACCGCCGACCTGATGGACGCCATGCAGACCCTGGAAGACGCGATCGCCCGCATCGACCTGGAGACGCGCGACCTGCTCAAGGGCACCTTCGACACCGTCAACGAGCACTTCGGCCGCATGTTCCCCAGCCTCTTCGGCGGCGGGCAGGCGCGGCTGATGATGACCGGCGACGAGATCCTCGACGCCGGCGTGCAGGTCATGGCCCAGCCGCCGGGCAAGAAGAACAGCACCATCCACCTGCTCTCGGGCGGCGAGAAGGCGCTGACCGCGATCGCCCTGGTCTTTGCCATCTTCCAGCTCAATCCCGCGCCCTTCTGCCTGCTTGACGAGGTGGATGCGCCGCTCGACGACGCCAACACCGAGCGCTATGCCAAGCTCGTCAAGCACATGTCCGCAGGTACGCAATTCCTCTTCATCTCCCACAACAAGATCGCCATGGAAATGGCCGGCCAGTTGATCGGCGTGACCATGCAGGAGCAGGGCGTCTCGCGCATCGTCGCGGTCGACATGGAGGCTGCTGCCTCGATGCTGGAGGGCGCGGCATGAGCGCGCTCCAGCTCTGGCTGCTGGCCCTGGGCCTGCTGCTGCTGGCCGGTCTGGCCGCCCACGGCGCCTGGCGCACCCGCCGCAGCCGGCCGCGCCGGCCGCAGCGCACGGCCCCCCGGCCGGGCGAGGCCGCCGGCCCGGGCGAGCCGCCTGCGCCGCGCCGCGAGCCCGGCTTCGACAGCCTGCCGCCGCAGGGCGCCGAGGCCCTCGCCGAGCCACCTGGCCCGGGCCGCGTCGAAGGTGCCGGCCCCCCGCCCGGTTCCGGCCTGGCGCTGGACCTGCTGAGCGGCGCCGAGGCCCCTGCGCCCTGGGCGGCTCGTTTCGGCGCGTCCGCAGCCTCGGCCGACCGGGAGCCCGCCGACTTGCCGGCCGAGCCCGGCCCGGCCCCGGCCCCGGTCGAGCCCGAACTGCTGCCCGCCCTGCGCCGCCGCGAAGGCCCGCGCATCGACCTGCGCATCGACTGCCCCGCCACGCTGCGCCTGAACCCGCCGCTCAGTGGCGAGGCCCTGCTCGCCCACCTGCCGGCCAGCCGCCGCGTCGGCAGCAAGCCGCTGCTGATTGAGGCCAGCCCGCCGACCACGCCCACCCCCGCTGCGCCCCCGCGGCCCGCGCCGGCCGAGCCCGCCCCCTGGGATGCGCCCGCCGACGCCCCGCAGGCCCTGGCCGACCCGGCGCCAACCGCCCTCGCCCTTGCCGCCGAGCTGTCGCCCGAGCCCGAGGTATCGCACTGGGAAAGCCCGCGGCCCGGCATGCTCTACGGCGGCCTGCGCCTGGCGGTGCAGCTTGCCAGCCGCAGCGGTGCGCTCAACGAGATCGAGTTCAGCGAATTCGCCCAGAAGGTCGAAGGCCTGGCCGACACCCTGCAAGCCAGCTTCGAACTGCCGGACATGCGCGAGGCGGTGGACCGCGCCCGCAGTCTCGATGCCTTTGCCAGCGCGCACGATGCCCTGCTCAGCCTGCAACTGCGCGCCCGCCGCGCGGCCTGGACGCCGGGCTTCGTGCAGCAGCAGGCCCGCGCCCTGGGCCTGAGCCACGGCGTGCTGCCCGGCCGCATGGTGCTGCCGGCCCGCGAGGCCGGTGCGCCGCCGCAGCTCGTGCTGCAAATGGATGCGCAGGCCGCGCTGGCCGACGATCCGGAACGCGCGGCCGTCCGCGAGCTGACGCTCAGCCTCGATGTGCCGCAGACGCCGCAACAGCATCAGCCCTTCGAGGCCTGGCTGCGCCTGGCCGGCCAGCTTGCCGAGGCCCTCGAGGCCGAGGTCTGCGACGACCTGGGCCAGCCGCTTGGCCCGCCGGCTTTCGAGGCCATCCGCGCTTCGCTCGCCCAGCTCTATGCCGAGCTGGAGGCTGCCGAGCTGCCGGCGGGCTCGGTCGCGGCGCGCAGGCTCTTCGCCTGAGCCTACCCGCTGCCGCCTGCCGACCGCCCGTCCCCCTCCGCCCCTGCCCGCCGTGCCCACCGACGACCTGTTTGGCCCGGCCCCCGCGCCGGCCGCCGCCCCCGCGCCGCAGGGCCCCGCGCTGCCGCCGGACGAGGCCCCGCCCCCCGCCCGCGCCGCCGCCCTGCGCGCCTGGTTGCAGCACCATGCCCATGCCTATTACGTGCTCGACGCGCCCGAGGTGCCGGATGCCGAATACGACCGCGTCTTCGCGGCCCTGCTCGCCCTGGAGGCTGAACAGCCCGCGCTGCGCACCCTCGATTCGCCGACCCAGCGCGTGATCGGTCAGGTGCTCGATGGCTTGCAGCCGGTGCGCCATGCGCTGCCCATGCTCAGCATCCAGACCGAGACCGACACCACGGCCCAGGGCGCCATCGCGTTTGATGCCCGCGTGCGCCGCGAGCTGGCCCTGCCGCCCGAGGCGCCGCCGGTTCGCTATGCGGCCGAGCTGAAGTTCGACGGCCTGGCGATCAACCTGCGTTACGAACACGGCGTGCTGGTGCAGGCCGCCACCCGCGGCGACGGCGAGACCGGCGAGGACGTGACCCAGAACATCCGCACCATTGCGCAGATCCCGCTGCGCTTGCACGGCACCGCGCCCGAGGTGCTGGAAGTGCGCGGCGAGGTCTACATGCGCCGCGACGACTTCGAGGCCCTCAATGCCGCCCAGCGCGCCAAGGGCGAGAAGACCTATGTCAACCCGCGCAACACCGCCGCCGGCGCGGTGCGCCAGCTCGATCCGGCCGTCACTGCGCAGCGCCCGCTGAGCTTCTTCGCCTACGGCCTGGGCGAGGTGCGCGGCTGGGGGCCGGACAACGCGGACCAGCCGGCCCATCACAGTGCCTTGCTGGATACCCTGGCCGCGATGGGCCTGCCCGTCTGCGCCGACCGCGCGGTGGCCGAGGGCCCCGAGGGCCTGGTCGCCTTCCATGCCGCCATCGCCGCGCGGCGCGATGCGCTGCCCTTCGACATCGACGGCATCGTCTACAAGGTCGACGAGCGCGCCCTGCAGCAGCAGCTCGGCTTCAAGAGCCGCGAGCCGCGCTGGGCCGTCGCCCACAAATACCCGGCGCAGGAGCAGCTCACCACCCTGCTGGCCATCGACATCCAGGTCGGCCGCACCGGCAAGCTCACGCCGGTGGCCAAGCTGGCGCCGGTCTTCGTCGGTGGCACCACGGTCAGCAACGCCACCCTGCACAACGAGGATGAGGCCCGCCGCAAGGACGTGCGCGAGGGCGACACCGTCATCGTCCGCCGGGCGGGGGATGTGATCCCCGAGGTGGTCGGCGTCGTGCTGGACCGCCGCCCGCCCGAGGCCGCGGCCGCCGCGCCCTTCGACCTCTACCAGAGGCTGCAAGGCCGCTGCCCCGTCTGCGCCAGCCCCATCGCCCGCGACGAGGGCGAGGTGGACTGGCGCTGCAGCGGCGGCCTGGTCTGCCCCGCGCAACGCAAGCAGGCTCTGCTGCACTTCGCCGGCCGCCGCGCGCTGGACATCGAAGGCCTGGGCGACAAATTGGTCGAACAGCTCGTTGACGGCGGCCTGGTGGCCAGCCTGCCGGACCTCTACAAGCTCGGCGTCGGGCATCTGGCCGCCCTGGAGCGCATGGCCGAGAAGAGCGCCGCCAACCTCGTCGCCGGGCTGGAGAAGAGCAAGCAGACCACGCTGGCGCGCTTCCTCTTCGGCCTGGGCATCCGCCAGGTCGGCGAGGCCACGGCCCGCGACCTGGCGCGCCACTTCGGCCGGCTCGACCGGCTGATGGACGCCCGCGTCGATGCGCTTCAGGCCGTGCCGGATGTCGGTCCCATCGTGGCCGCCAGCCTGCGCGACTTCTTCGACCGGCCGCTGAACCGCGAGATCGTGGAACAACTGCGCGCCGCCGGCCTGCGCTGGGACGAGCACGAGGGCGTGCAGGCCGAGGCCCCGCTGCCCCTGGCCGGCCAGACCTTCGTGCTGACCGGCACCCTGCCCATCCTGGCCCGCGACGAGGCCAAGGCCCGCATCGAGGCCCTGGGCGGCAAGGTGGCCGGCTCGGTCTCGAAGAAGACCCGCTGGGTGGTGGCCGGCGAAGCCGCCGGCAGCAAGCTGGACAAGGCGCGCGAGCTGGGCGTCGAAATCATCGACGAGCCGGCCCTGCTGGCGCTGCTGGCTGCGGCAGCCCAGCCGGCGGCCTGAGCCGCCGCGGGGCCCGTCCGCGCTGCCCGCAGCGCGCCATGCAGGCGCCAAGCGTGAGGCAGATCACAGCCGGGCACCGCGAACGCGGGGGGGGCCGGGCGCCTACACGGGGCTCTAATGCCGGCCGCGAGCCGACCCGGGCCCATGCCCTCGGTGATCCCGACCCTGGCCCGGTGCCGGGTCCGCCCGCGACATCTCATGTCCCCAAGGAATCCATGCGCCCCATCGCCCCCCGTTGTTCTGTTGCCTTCTCCTTTGCGGCCCTGACGGCCCTTGCCGCGCCCGCCCACGCCTTGCTGGGCGACACGATTTCCTGCCGCGATGGGGACTTTTTCAGGTGCTCGGCGCCGACCGCCGTGGTGGGGGCCGGCACGGAGTTCAGCTTCAGTGGCTTCTCCTTTGGCTACAGCTTCGACTTCGATGCCACGGGGCTGACGATCACGGTGCTGGCGGCTCCCTCGGGTCCGGCGTTCAGCGAGCTCTTCCGCTTCCAGGACTTGACCACGCCGTTCAGCACCGTCAGCTTCGAGTCCAGCAGCATCCCGGGCGTCGATTCCAGTTCGCCGCAGGTAGACGCGGATGGGCTGGGCGTTCTGTTCCTGGATGGCAGCCACACCGTCGGCCAGTCGGCCCGCTTGAACTTGGTGCCCGCCACCCCGGCCATCCCCGAGCCCGGCAGCTACGCCCTGATGGCCGGTGGCCTGGCGCTGCTGGGCTGGCTGGGCCGCGGCCGGCGCCGTCAGGGCGCGGTGGCGGGCTGAAAAGGGCGGGAGCGGGCCGCACGCAACGGCCCCCTTCATCCCTTGGAGCGTGGCCAGTCGCCTCGGGTGACCCGCCCTCATGCATCGCGTTGGAAGACCGGCAGCTGCGCCCCGCAGTCGCGGCAGAAGCGGGCGCTGGGCAGGTGGCCCTCGCTCAGGCATTCGTGGCAACTGCGGGTGGTGGGCTCGCGCACCAGGCGCTGGGCGGTGAACTCGGCGGTGACGATGCCGGTGGGCACGGCCAGCGTGCCCCAGCCCAGCAGCATCATCACCGAAGCGATCAGGCGGCCCAGGTCGGTCTTGGGCGTGATGTCGCCGAAGCCCACCGTGGTCATGGTGGTGATGGCCCAGTAGATTGCGGTGGGGATGCTGGTGAAGCCGTGCTCCGGCCCTTCGACCACATACATCAGCGTGCCCATCACGGTGACGACCATCAGCACGAAGGACAGGAAGACGGCGATCTTGCGCCGCGAGGCCAGCAGCGCGCGGCCGAGCGCGCCGTATTCCTCGACATAAGCGCCGAGCTTGAAGATGCGGAAGACGCGCAGCAGCCGCAGCAGGCGCACATCGATCAGGGCATGCAGCTCCGGCACGAAGAAGGCCAGGTAGGTCGGCAGCACGGCCAGCAGGTCGATCACGCCGTAGAAGCTGGTGGCATAGCGCAGCGGATGCCGCACGCAGGCCAGGCGCGCCAGGTACTCGAGGGTGAAGACGAGGGTGAAGCCCCATTCCAGCACGCCGAAGAGCGCGCCATGGCGCGCATGCAGCGGGGCCACGCTGTCGGCGATGACCACCGCGACGCTGGCCAGGATGGCCACGATCAACGCGATGTCGAAGGCCCGGCCGGCGCGGGTTTCGGCCTCGAAGATGATGGTGTAGAGCCGCAGCCGCCAGCCCTGCAGCGGCTTGCCGAAGTCGGCGCGGGAAGGGGCCGGGGCGGGAAGGGGACGGGGCGGTCGGGCCATGGGCGAAGAAGCAGAAGGGGCAAGGACGCAGCGCGCCGGCCGGCGCATTCTGCGGCCCGTGGCGCGGGCTGGCATGCTCGGGCCCGGCGTGGCGCCACCGGGGCGCTACACAGAGGAGAGCTTGCGATGCCCGTGCGTCCCCTGCTGAAGATGGGCGACCCGCGCCTGCTGCGCGTGGCGCAGCCGGTGCGCGATTTCGACGGCCCGGCGCTGCATGCGCTGATCCGCGACCTGGAGGACACCATGGCCGCCGCACACGGTGCCGGCCTGGCCGCGCCGCAGATCGGCGAGGACTGGCAGGTGGTGATCTTTGGCAGCGGCGCGCCGAACCCGCGCTACCCCGAGGCGCCGCCGGTGCCGCGCACCGTGCTGCTCAACCCGCGCATCACCCCGCTGGGCGATGCCGAGGAAGAGGGCTGGGAGGGCTGCCTTTCGGTGCCCGGCCTGCGCGGCGTGGTGCCGCGCTGGTCGCGCATCCGCTACGAGGGCTTCGACCCGCAGGGCCGGCCGATCGAGCGCGAGGCCGAGGGCTTCCACGCCCGCGTGGTGCAGCATGAGTGCGACCACCTGATCGGCATGCTCTACCCCATGCGGGTGCGCGACTTCCGGCGCTTTGGCTACACCGAGGTGCTCTTCCCCGGCCTGGACGCAAGGGCCGACGAGGACTGAAGTGGCCCCGCCGGCTCAGCGCGTGGCGGCGGTCTCGCGCAGCAGCGGTTCCAGCACCGGCCAGACGCTGTCGAGCATGCGCGGCTGGGCGGCCTCGTTGGGGTGGATGCGGTCGGGCTGGAAGTAGCGGTTCAGGTCGGCCGGCGCGGCCACCGCGTCCAGGAAGAAGGGCAGCAGGGCGGCGCCTTCCTCGCGTGCGATGCGGGGGAAGAGGGCGGCGAAGTCCTCGCTGTAGCGGCGGCCGTAATTGGGCGGGATCTGCATGCCCAGCAGCAGCAGGCGGGCGCCGGCCGCGCGCACGGCGCGGGCCATGGCGCGCAGATGGTCTTCAGTCGCGGCCAGCGCCAGGCCGCGCAGCGCATCGTTGCCACCCAGCTCGACGATGACCACCGCCGGCCGGTGCCGCGCCAGCAGGGCCGGCAAGCGCTGGCGGCCGCCGGACGTGGTCTCGCCGCTGATGCTGGCATTGACGATCTGGTGCGGCAGCTTGCGCTGGGCCAGGCGGGCCTGGAGCAGGGCCACCCAGCCGCTGTCGCGGCGCAGGCCGTATTCGGCCGACAGGCTGTCGCCGAGCACCAACAGCGTGGGTGGCGCCGCAGCTTGCAGGGGCTGCGGGCTGCCAAGCGCAGTCAGTGCGGCCAGCCCGGCCAGCCGGGCCAGGGCATTACGGCGCGGGTGGGGGCAGCGGGCCGGCTTCACCGCGTGGCGGCCTGCGCCTGGCCCTGCAGCAGGGGCGCGATGACGCGCCACACGCTGTCGAGCATGGCCGGCTGGGCCAGCTCGTTGGGGTGGATGCCGTCGGCGTGGAAGTAGCGCGGCATGTCCTCGGGGGCGGTCACGGCTTCGAGGAAAAAGGGCACCAGGGCCGCGTTCTGCTCGCGGCTGACGCGCGGGAAGACTTCGGCAAAGGCCTCGCGGTAGCGCGGGTTCAGGGCGCGCGGCAACTGCATGCCCAGCACCACCGGCTGGGCGCCGGCCTCGCGGCTCATCTGGACCATCGCGCGCAGGTTGTCGGCCATCTCGGCCGGCGGCACCCGGCTCAGGCCGTCGTTGCCGCCCAGTTCGATCAGCACCATGGCCGGCCGGTGCTGGGCCAGCAGCGGGCCCAGGCGCCTGCGCCCGCCGGCGGTCTTCTCGCCGCCCAGGCTGGCGTTGACGACCTTGTGCGGCAGGCCGAGCTGTTCGATGCGGGCCTGGAGCAGGGCCACCCAGCCGCGTCCGGGCGGCATGCGCTGCGGGGTCGACAGGCTGTCGCCCAGCACCAGCAGCGTCGGCGCGCCGGCGGCCTGCGAGGGGCCGGGATGGACGAGCAGCCGGGCGCCGAGCAGGCTGCCGGCCAGTCCACCCAAGAGCCCCAGCAGCCGCCGGCGACCGGGGGCGGCGCTACAGTGCCCCACCGAGGGGGAGCCGGGCGTGGCCAGAGGGTTCACGCGCGACGGTTCCGAAGGGCTCGCGACTTGAATGGCTTGCGTCATGGATGAGATTCTGATGTCGGTGGAACACCTCGGGAAAACCGTGGACGACGCCGGGGGCAAGCTGACGCTGCTGGAGGACATCGACTTCCGCCTTGCGCCGCGGCAATCCTGCGCGATTGTCGGCGCCTCGGGCTCGGGCAAGAGCACGCTGCTGGCCCTGCTGGCCGGCCTGGACCGGCCGAGCCAGGGCACGGTGCGGGTCGCCGGGGTCGATCTCTATGCACTGGATGAAGACGCGCGCGCCGACTGGCGGGCGCGCCATCTGGGCTTCGTGTTCCAGAGCTTCCAGCTCATGGCCCACCTGAGCGCGCTGGAGAACGTGATGCTGCCGCTGGAGCTGCAGGGCGATCCGCGGGCCCGCCTGCGCGCCGTTGCCATGCTGGAGCGGGTGGGCCTGGGCGCCCGCCTGAGCCACACGCCGCGCAAGCTTTCGGGCGGCGAGCAGCAGCGGGTCGCGCTGGCCCGGGCTTTCGTCGTCGAGCCCGCGCTGCTGCTGGCCGACGAGCCCACCGGCAGCCTGGACCATGCCACCGGCGCGACCGTCATGCAGCTCATGCTGGCGCTCAACCGCGAGCGCGGCACGACGCTGGTGATGGTCACCCACGACCTGAGCCTGGCCGCCCGCTGCGACCGCCAGCTCCGGCTGGAAGCCGGCCGCATCGTGGGCGACACCGCCCACGCCATGCCGGCCTGACCGGGGCGACGCCCGCCTCAAGCCTTGGGGGCCTGGCCGAAGAGCAGGGCGCGGGCCTTGTCGTCGGTCAGCGGCTTGTGGCGCTCGGCCAGCACGGCCACGCCGCGCTGCACCGCCGGTCGCTCGCCGATGCGGTCGAACCAGGCGCGCAGGCGCGGGAAGTCGGTCCAGGTAATGCCCTGGCGCTCGGCCGTGCGCAGCCAGGGCCAGACGGCGATGTCGGCGATCGAATAGTCCTCGCCCGCGAGCCAGGGGCTTTGCGCCAGGCGCTGTTCCATCACGCCGTAGATCCGCCGGGCCTCGCGGGTGTAGCGCTCGATCGCGTAGTCGATCGGCTCGGGCGCATACAGGCGGAAGTGATGCGCCTGGCCGAGCATCGGCCCGACGCCGCCCATCTGGAACATCAGCCACTGCAGCACCGACCAGCGCGCCCGCGGCTCGGTCGGCAGGAAGCGGCCGGTCTTCTCGGCCAGGTACATCAGGATGGCGCCCGACTCGAAGAGGCTGATCGGCGCACCGCCCGGGCCCTCCGGATCGACCAGGGCCGGGATCTTGTTGTTCGGGCTGATGGCAAGGAAAGCTGGCTCGAACTGCGCGCCCGCGCCGATGTCGACGGGCTCGACTTCATAGGGCAGGCCGCACTCTTCCAGCAGGATGTGCACCTTGTGGCCGTTCGGCGTGGGCCATGAATACACTTTCAACATCTTGTGTGCTCAGGGGGCAGGGCTGGTCGGTTCCGCCGACCACGTCCCGCGCCGGCTGGCACGGGCACCCGTTACCTTATCAGCGCGGCAATCATGTGGTCGGCCTTCCGAAATTGGCTGCAGATGCGACGCCGCCCCAGCCCCGCGGTCGAGCTGCTGGACTGGGCCAGGCGCCAGGGCCTGGAAGCCCGGCCGCTGCGCCAGGGCGAGGGCTGGGGTCTCAGCGGCGCCCTGGAGGGCTGCACCATGCGGCTGGACTGGGGCCCCGGCCAGGGCGTCGACCTGCTCGGCCCGGCCCTGCGCCTGCGGCTGGAGGCCGGCCTGCCGCCGCGCTTGCAGATGCTGCTGCTGAGCCGGCGCCTGGCCGAGCGCCTGGAGCGCGAGGCCTACACCCGGCTCACCGCCGTGCAGCAGACCCGCCTCGACCCCGGCCTGAGCGAAGCGATGCGCTGGCTGGCCATGTACCCGCCGCTGCTGCTGCCCGCCATGCGGCCGGTGCGCGAGCGCTTCCGTGCCGTCGCCCCGGCGGCCTGGACGATGCAGGCCTGGCTGGATGCCGAGCTGATCCAGGCCCTGGCAGACAGCCGGCGCTGGCTGCCCGACGACCGGGCCCTGCAACTGCTGACCTTGCGCGGCCGGGTCGAGCTGCGGGTCGAGACGGCCGAACCCTCGCAGGAGTTGCTGGCTGGCGCCGCCGCCCTGGCCCTGCTGGCCATGCGGCAGGCGCGCGCGGTGGCGCTGCGCTCGCGCGACCCGGTGCAAGCCCCCCCGACCCGCCCGGGGCCGGGCTAGGCGCTGCGCAGCAGGCGTGCGATCAGGGCCTGGCGCTCGGCCGCCAGCAGCAGATGCAGCGGGGTCTCGCCCGGGCCGTTGCGCGCGGCGCGCAGGGGCGGCCGGTGGCGACCGGCGTGGAGCACGGCCTCGGCAAGCTTCAAGGCCTCGCGCAGGGCCTGGCCCGGCGGGCAGATGCGGTTGATCAGGCCCAGCGCATGCAGGCGGCCGGCCTCCAGCGCCTCGCCGGTCCACAGCATCTCCTGGCGCAGCGCATGCGGCAGGCGCTCGGCCAGCCAGCGCTCACCGGCCCCTTCGGCAGCCGGCAGGCCTTGGGGCCAGGGCTGGAAGCGCGAAGCGCCGGTCGCCACGACCAGATCGCAGGCCAGGGCCAGGGTGCAGCCCAGGCCGGCGGCCTCGCCCTCGACGGCGGCCAGCGTCGGTTTTTCCAGGTGGTGCAGGGCTTCGAGCAACTGGTGGCCGGCATCGAGGGCGGCCAGCTCGGCATCCGCGCCCGGGCTGCGGCCCGGGCCGTGCAGCAGCGCCCAGGGGCCGCCGACGCAGAAGCGCAAGCCCTCGCCGGCCAGCAGCAGCAAGCGGACGCGGGGGTCGTCGCCAGCGATCTGCAGGGCCTCGACGGCAGCGGCGCAGGCGGCGGCATGCAGCCGCGGTGCGCCATCGCGCGGGCCCAGGTGCAGCAGCCGGACGGGGCCGTGGTCTTCGGTTCGAAGCATGGTTGCAATCGCTGTTGCAAGGGGACGGTCGGGCGGCAGTGGGCCGATGGTAGAGTGAAGCTCACCCCCTGAGACCCACCTGCCTGCATGCCCGGAACACGCTTTCTGCGCCGGATTCGCTGGACCCTTGCTGCCGGTTTCTGCGCTGGCGCCCAGGCCGCCGAGCCGGCGCGTTCCGCGGCTTCGGCCGTGGCGACGGCGGCGGTGGCAGCGGTGTCGGTGGAGCTGGTGCCGGGGGTCAGCCTCTTCGTGCTGGTCGGCCTGGGCCTGTTGATCGTGCTGGCGGGCTGGCGCTTGCGCATGCGCTTCATTCCCAATCTGCCCATGCCCAAGGCAAGCCCGGCCGCCCCGGCCAGCAGCCTGGGGGGCACCAGCCAGATTCTGCCGAGCACCCGGGCCGAGGTGGTCCGCGCCCGGCCCCTGCCGGGGCCGCTGGATCCGCCCGACACCGGGCCGGCCTCCTACGCGGCCCTGCCCGAAGGTGGCGGCCGGCCGCTGTCGGCCGACCCGGTGGCCGCCGAGGAAGCGTCTCTCCCCGAAGAGTTTCCGGTCGCCGAGGGCAGCGACGCCTGGGCCGAGGTGCTGGCCACCGACAGCCTGGTCGATGTCGAGCAGCAGGCCGACTTCTTCCTTGCCGTCGGCCAGGACGAGGCGGCCAAGGCTTTGCTGGCCGAGGCCCTGGACGGCGCGCCCACGCCGCGCCTGCATCTGAAGCTGGCCGACATCCTCAGCCGCCATGCCGACCGCGAGGCCTGGGAGGCCCTGCGCCTGCGCACCGAGGCCCGCTTCAACCTGGCCATGCCGGCCTGGGATGCGCTGGCCGGCCCCGACCGCGGCCTGGAAGCCCACCCCCTGGCCCTGGCCCGCCTGGTCGCGATCTGGCCCAACCCCCTGCGTGCTGCCGCCACCCTGGGCAAGAGCCTGCTGCGCCCGGCCGAGGGCCACCCGGCGCGGCAGCGCTTCGACCTCTCGGCCTACCGCGAGCTGATGCTGCTGCATGCGATTGCCTGCGACGTGGCGCGCCAGGTCGCGGTGACCGAGGTCGACATCGAGCTGCCGCTGAGCGAGGACGGCCCGAGCCCGGCCTGAGCGCCGGGCCGGCGTCGCCGGCCTAGAGCCGGCTTAGGCGCTCCAAAGCGCGGTCCAGCGTGTCCTCGCGCTTGGCGAAGCAGAAGCGGACCTGCTGGCGCTGCCGCCCGTCGGCATAGAAGGCCGACATGGGGATGGCAGTCACGCCGATCTCGCGTGTCATCCAGTGGGCGAAGGCGGCTTCGTCCAGCGCCGCAAGCTCGGGCCGCAGGCCGCCGTAGTCCACCACCTGGAAGTAGCTGCCCTCGCAGGGCCGCAGCCGCAGCGGCGTGGCGGCCAGGCCGGCGCGGAAGCGCTCGCGCTTGGCCTGGTAGAAGGCGGGCAGATCCAGGTAGGGCGCCGGGTCGCGCAGATGCTCGGCCAGGCCCTGCTGCACGGCCGAGCTGACCGCGAAGACATTGAACTGGTGGACCTTGCGGAACTCGGCCGTCAGCTCGGCCGGCGCGGCCACGCTGCCGATCTTCCAGCCGGTCACGTGGTAGGTCTTGCCGAAGCTGGAGATCACCACGCTGCGCTCGGCCAGGCCCGGATGGCCGGCCGCGCTGGCATGCGTGCGGCCGTCGTAGACCATGTGCTCATAGACCTCGTCGCTCAGCAGCAGGATGTCGGTCGGGGCCAGCAGGGCATGCAGGCGGTCCAGGTCCTGCGTCGACCAGATCGTGCCGCTGGGGTTGTGCGGCGTGTTCGTCAGGATCAGCCGCGTGCGGGGCGTGATGGCGGCGGCGATCGCGTCGAAGTCGGGCCGGAAGTCGGCATCCAGCGCCACCCGCACCATGTGGGCGCCGGCCAGCGCAATGCCCGGCGCATAGCTGTCGAAGGCCGGCTCCAGCACGATCACCTCGTCGCCCGGCTGGGTGAAGGCGAGCAGGGCGGTGAAGACGGCCTGGGTCGCGCCGGCGGTGATGGTGATCTCGCGCCCCGGGTCGTAGGCCCTGCCATGAAGCTGCTCGATCTTGCCGGCCAGGGCCTCGCGCAGCGCGGCCACGCCGGGCATGGGCGCGTATTGGTTGTGGCCCGCGCGCATGGCGCGCGCGACGGCGTCGATGAGCCGCGGGTCCGCGTCGAAGTCCGGAAAGCCCTGGCCGAGGTTGACGGCGCCGTGCTGCTGCGCGAGTGCCGACATCACGCTGAAGATGGTCGTGCCGACCTGCGGCAGTCGGCTGCGGAGGGCGGGCGCTGCGGGGCGGGCGTTCATGGTGCGGGGCTCACAGCTCGTAGTGCTCGGCTTCGCCGGCCATCAGCTTTTCGATCAGGCCGCGGTTCATGCGCTCGGACACCAGCTCGGCGAAGGCATAGACGAAGCTGCGCAGGTAGGCGCTGCGCTTGAAGGCGATGCGGGTGGTGTTGCGGCCGAAGAACTGGCCCATGGGCCGCACCACCAGCTCGCCGCCGGGGGCGCAGGCCGGATCGTCCTTGACGGTGATCTCCGGCACGATGCCCAGGCCCATGCCGTGGCGCACATAGGTCTTGATCACGTCGGCGTCGGTGGCTTCCAGCACGATCTGCGGGCTCAGGCCCTTGAGCGCGAAGGCCTGGTCGATGCGGCTGCGGCCGGCATAGGCGGTGCTGTAGGACACGATGGGCTCGCGCGCGATCTGCTCCAGCGTCAGGCGCTCGACCGCGGCCAGGGGATGGTCGGCCGGCATCACCAGCATGTGCTGCCACTCGTAGCAGGGCAGGCTCAGCAGGCCCTCGGTGCTGGCCAGGGCTTCGGTGGCCAGGCCGACATCGGCGCGGTCGTCGAGCAGCATCTGCGCGACCTGCGGCGGCGCCGCCTCCAGCAGCGTGACGACCACCTTCGGATGCCGCTTGCGCAGCGCCACCAGCGGCCCCGGCAGCAGGTAGCGCGCCTGGGTGTGGGTGGTGGCGATCACCAGGGTGCCGCTGTCCTGTTTGCTGTATTCCTCGCCGATGCGCTTGAGGTTGGCCACCTCGCGCAGGATCACGTCCACCGCCTGCAGCACGCGCAGGCCGGGCTCGGTGATGCGCTTCAGGCGCTTGCCGTGGCGCACGAAGATGTCGATGCCCAGTTCCTCTTCCAGCTCCAGGATGGCCTTGCTGATGCCGGGCTGCGAGGTGTGCAGCGCCTTGGCCGTCTCGGTCAGGTTCAGGTTGCGGCGGGCCGCCTCCTGCACGAAGCGGAACTGGTGCAGGTTCATGGCGCAGGTGCGGCGTCGTGGCGCGGCACGGCGGCCGGGTCGGCGGCCAGGGCCAGCGCGGCTTCGGCCATGGCGCCGACCACGGGCGCAAGCTCGCCGACCGCGGGCGCCAGGCTGTAGCGGCAGCCGGGCTGGGCGGCGCGCAGGGCATCGAGCAGGGCCGGCAGGTCCTTGCGCACATGGCCGCCCGCGCCCAGGAAGAGCGGCACCACCCGCACATGCCGGCAGCCGGCCTGCGCCAGCGCGGCGCCGGCCTCGGCCAGGCTCGGGCTCATGAATTCGAGAAAGCCCAGGCCCACGTGCAGACCGGGCGCCTGCGCGCGCAGCCGCTGGGCCACGCCTTCGAAGGGACCGGCCCAGGCCGGATCGCGGGCGCCGTGGGCGAAGAGCAGCACGCCATCGGCGGCGGCAAGGTCGGAAGCGGCATTCATCGGGTACGCACCAGCCACGCGAAGGCGGCCAGCGACAGCAGGAGGTAGACGGCGCTCGGCGCACCGGCGGCCAGCCAGGGCGTCCACTCGCGCAGCAGGCCCAGGTGGGTGGAGACGTTGTTGAGCAGCACGAAGCTGATGCCGAGCAGGATGCCGCCGAAGACCTTCAGGCTCACCCCGCCGCGCCGCGCCTGCAAGTAGGCAAAGGGCAGGGCCAGGCCCAGCATCACCAGGCAGGCCAGCGGGTAGAGCGCCTTCTTCCAGAACTGGATCGCCGGCTTCTGCGCGGCCTGCGCGTTCTCGTTCAGGTGACGCATGTAGCGCCACAGGTTCAGCGTCGACAGGCTGCTGGTGCGGGTGATGGAGGCCGCCACCACCGCGGGCGACAGGCTGCTTGGCCAGACCAGCTCGGCCAGCCGCTCCTCGGCCGGCAGGCGCTGGGCCGCGCCTTCGCCGCGCGGCTGCCAGTCGATGCGGCGCACGCCTTCGAGCTGCCAGGCGCCGTCGCGCAGCGTGCCGCGCTCGGCCTGCAGCCGCGACAGGAGCTGGCCGCTGGCGTCGAAGGCGTAGATGCGCAGGCCTTCCATGCGGCCGTCGGCGCCGATGCGCTCGATGCGCACGGATTCGAAGCGGCCGTCCTCGGTCCGGCCCTCGGCTGCGGGCACCCGGTCCTTGAGCCAGGCGCCTTCGCGGCCGGCCTGCGGCACGCGGCCGCGCCACAGCGCATGCACGGTTTCGGCCTGCTGGTCAGCCCAGGGCGCGATGACATCGCCCACGACAAAGGTCAGCAGTGCGAAGACCAGGCCGAGCTTGCCCAGCAGGCCCAGCGCCCGGCCCGGCCCGAGGCCGGCCGTGCGCAGGATGGTGAACTCGCTCGACTGCGCGAGCCGCGCCAGCGCATAGATCGCGCCGATCAGCACCGCGATCGGAAACAGCTCGTAGAAATGCCCCGGCACCAGCAGCAGGCAGTAGCCCAGCGCATGGTGCAGGCCGTAGCCGCCGCGGCCGAGGTTGTCCAAGTCGTCGACCAGGTCGATGAAGAAGAACAGGGCCAGGAAGGCCAGGGTCACGAAGGCGATGGCGCCGAGCAGTTCGGCATAGAGCAGGCGGCGGACGGTGCGCATGGCGTTCAGCTCGCGCGGCGCGTGCGGCGCAGGCCCAGGCGGATGCCGTCCTGGCGCCAGCCGATCAGGGCCAGCGCGGCCAGCAGGCCGCCGCCGTGCAGCAGCAGCAGGGTGGGCAGGGCCGCGGTGCGGCCGCTGCCCACCCAGGTCTGGGACAGCAGCAGCAGGTTGTAGTACAGGACGAAGGCCAGCAGCGCCAGCAGCAGGTTCCAACTGCCGGCGCGGCGCGGGTTGCCCGCCGCCAGGCCGATGCCAAACAGCACCAGCGGCACGCCGCCCAGGGCCAGGCCGGCGCGCCAAACCAGCTCGCCCAGGTGGCGCGGCGTCGGCTCGGTGAGCAGCGACCAGGTGCTGCGGGCCTTGACCGGCAGGGCCTCGCTCGGCCCGACGCGGCGCTCGCCGGCCAGCACGCGGTAGGACTCGAAGCGCGCCTGGCGGCGCTCGCCGGTTTGCAGGTCCAGGTCGTTGCGCTGGCCTTGTTCGAGCACGACGAAGCGATCCTCGCCCACCCATTCCAGGCGGCCGCCGCGGGCGGCGGTCAGCGATTCCTGGCGCTCCTGTTGGTCGAGCAGAAAGATGTTGCGGGCGAGCTGGCCTTCGCCGCCGCGGGCCGCCGCGGCCTCCTGGCTGTCGCGGTCGACGAAGAAGATGCGCCGGCCGTCGGAGGAGCTGATGAACTGGCCCGGCGCGATCTTGGACAGGTCCGACCGGCGCTGGTAGCGCTCGCGCAACTCGACCACCTGTTGATTGCTCCAGGGCCACACCACCAGGGCCAGCACCGCGACGGCCGCCAGCACCGGCGCGGCCGAGCGCAGCACCGGGCCGATGAAGCGCGTCAGCCCCAGGCCGCTGCTGAGCCAGACGACCATCTCGCTGTCGCGGTAGAGCCGGGTGAGGGTGCTGACCACCGCGATGAACAGCGACAGCGTCAGCAGCGTCGGCAGGTGCTGCAGCACGGCGTAGCCGAGCAGCAGGGCCACGTCCTGGGGCGCGATGTCACCCCCCGCGGCCTGGTTGAGGGCGCGCACCAGGAAGCTGGTGATGACGATGACGAGGATGACCACCAGGGTCGCTCCGAAGCTGCGTCCGAGGTCCTTGCGCAGCGAGCGATCGAATAACATCGCCCGACTTTATAACGAGCCACGCTCCTCACGGTCGCCCATGGAACTGCGTCAGATCACCGCCGGGCCCGAGGCCCTGGCATCGGCCAGCAGCGATTTGCTGCTGCTCGTCCTGTCCGGCGAAGCCGCCACCCAGACCCTGGCCGAGCCCCTGCTGGCCCTGCGTGACGAGGCCCTCGCCGCGGGCGACCTGAAGCTCGAAAGCGGCCGCAGCCTCTACCTGCATCGCCCGACCGGACTGAAGGCTGCGCGCCTGCTCTTCGTGGTGGCTGCCGACGGCAGCGCCAAGGCCCTGCGTCATGCCGTGGCCCTGGGCCTGGCGGCCGTCAAGCCGCTGGGCGTGCGCCAGGTGCTGCTGGCCACCGCTGGCATGCCGCTCGGCGAAGCCCATGCCGAGGCCGTGGCCCTGGCCGCTGCCGAGTCCAGCTACCGCTACACCCACACCAAGCCGAGTGCCCCGGCCGCGCCCGCGCTGCAGAAGATCAGCCTGGCCTGCGGCAAGGCCGAGGCGGCTGCGGTGAAGGCCGGCCTGGCCCGCGGCCAGGCCATCGGCCTGGGCCTGCACCTGGCCCGCGAGTGCGCCAACCGCCCGGGCAACCATGCCACGCCGAGCTGGCTGGCCGAAGAAGCCCAGAAGCTCGCCAAGGGCCAGGACCGCCTGAGCTGCACCGTGCTGGACCGGAAGGACTGCGCCAAGCTCGGCATGGGTTCCTTCCTCGCCGTGGCCCAGGGCTCCGAGGAGCCGCCCAAGTTCATCGTGCTGAACTACCAGGGCGCGGCCAAGAAGCAGGCGCCGGTGGTGCTGGTCGGCAAGGGCATCACCTTCGACACCGGCGGTATCTCGATCAAGCCCTCGCCGGACATGGACGAGATGAAGTTCGACATGGGCGGCGCGGCCAGCGTGCTCGGCACCTTCCGGGCGCTGATTGAGCTTCAGCCCAAGCTGAACGTGATCGGCCTGATCCCGAGCTGCGAGAACATGCCCGACGGCCGCGCAATCAAGCCCGGCGACGTGGTCACCAGCATGAGCGGGCAGACCATCGAGATTCTCAACACCGATGCCGAAGGCCGCCTCATCCTCTGCGATGCGCTGACCTATGCCGAGCGCTTCAAGCCCGCGGCCGTGGTCGACATCGCCACCCTCACCGGCGCCTGCGTGGTGGCCCTGGGCGCCGTGCGCAGCGGCCTGTTCAGCCCCGACGATGCCCTGGCCGCCGAGCTGCTGGCCGCGGGCGAGGCCGGCCTGGACCTGGCCTGGCGCATGCCGCTGGATGCCGAGTACGACGAAGGCCTGAAGAGCAACTTCGCCGACATGGGCAACATCGGCGGGCGCATGGGCGGGGCGATCACCGCGGCGGCCTTCCTGAAGAAGTTCGCCAAGGCCTACCGCTGGGCCCACCTCGACATCGCCGGCACGGCCTGGAAGTCCGGTGCCGCCAAGGGCGCCACCGGCCGCCCGGTGCCGCTGCTGACGCACTTCCTGCTCGGCCGCGCCCGGGCCACCGAAGGCGGCTGAGCGCAGCCCACCCGGTCGCGCCATGACCGAGATCCAGTTCCACACCGGCGTGGCCGAACCGCTCGTCCATGTGATGAAGCTGCTGCGCAAGGCCGAGGCCCAGGGTGCGCGGCTGGCCGTGCTGGGCCCCGCCGCGCTGCTGGACCGCATCAGCCAGCACCTGTGGAGCGACGATCCGCTCAGCTTCCGGCCGCACCTGCGCGCCCGCAGCGGGCTGGCGCCGGCCGCGCATCTCGCGCGCACGCCGGTCTGGCTGGTCGAGCAGCTCGATCCCGTGCCGGCCGATGTCGACCGCCTGCTGCACTTGGCCGGCGAGGCCGCCGAGGCCCCGCTGGGCTTCGAGCGCTTCGCCCGGCTCTACGACATCGTCGGCGCCGACCCGGCCAGCCGCCTGGCCGGCCGCCAGCGCTGGCGGCATTACGCCGACCGCGGCTATGCGCTCAGCCACCATCCCATGGACGGCTGAGGCCTCTGCGGCCCGGCCCCTCGATTTCCCGTCCCCTCCCCCTGATCCTGGAGATTCCCGATGACCCTCAAGCTCAAGCCGCTGACCCTGGCCCTGGCGTCCGCCGCGCTGCTGGCCGCCTGCTCCAAGCCGGCCGATGACAGCCTCGTCGTCAAGATCGGCCACGTCGGCCCCGTCTCCGGCGCCCAGGCCCACTACGGCAAGGACAACGAGAACGGCGCCCGCATGGCGATCGACGAGCTCAACACCCAGGGCATCGTGCTGGGCGGCAAGAAGGTCAAGTTCGAGCTGCTCGCCGAGGACGACGGCGCCGACCCCAAGCAGGGCACGGCCGCCGCGCAGAAGCTCTGCGATGCCAAGGTCAACGGCGTCATCGGTCACCTGAACTCGGGCACCACCATCCCGGCCTCGAAGATCTACTTCGACTGCGGCATCCCGCAGATCACCCCGGCCGCGACCAATCCCAAGTACACCCAGCAGGGCTTCACCACCGCCTACCGCCTGCTGGCCAATGACAACGCCCTGGGCGCCGGCCTGGCCGTCTACGCCGCCAAGACCCTGGGCTTGAGCAAGGTCGCCGTCGTCGACGACCGCACCGCCTACGGCCAGGGCATTGCCGAGGTCTTCAAGAAGATCGCGGCCGAGCAGGGCATCGAAGTCGTCGCCGAGCAATACACCAACGACAAGGCCACCGACTTCATGGCCATCCTCACCGCCATCAAGGACAAGGCGCCCGAGGGCGTCTTCTTCGGCGGCATGGACCCGCAGGCCGGCCCGATGCTGCGCCAGCTCGACCAGCTCGGCCTGAGCGGCGTGAAGGTCTTCGGCGGCGACGGCATCTGCACGGCCAAGCTGGCCGAGCTGTCCGGCGGCGCCAAGGCCCTGGAGGGCGTGGTCTGCGCCGAGGGCGGTGCCTCGCTCGACAAGATGCCCAAGGGCAATGCCTGGCGCGCCGCCTACGACGCCAAGTACCCGGGCCAGTTCCAGGTCTACTCGCCCTACGTCTACGACGCGGTGATGGTGATGGTTGACGCCATGAAGCGCGCCGACTCCGCCGATCCCAAGGTCTACGGCCCCAAGCTCAAGGAGACCAACTACGAAGGCGTGACCGCCAAGGTCGTCTTCGAAGCCGACGGCGAGCTGAAGGATCCGGCCATGACGCTCTACGTCTACAAGGACGGCAAGAAGACGCCGCTGCAATAAGCCCAGGGGGCTGCGCCCGAGGTGGCGCATGTCCCGGGTCGGCCCATTGAGAAGGCGCTTGGCGGCCTGACTGGGGATGCTCTTCGAGGGCTTTGTGCCGGGGTGGAGAAGCGCGGGGCCGCGCAGGCGCGCAAGGGCTCCGTGTCCCCCGGGCCGCGGTGCGGCCCTCCTCCTTGACCTGCGCCCTTGCGCGCCTGCGCGGCCCCGCGATGCCACCCTTGGGGTATCGCTCGCACCCTGGGCGGCAAGGCCGCATACAGGTTTCGGGCCGCCTGCACCCTGAGTCGCGCGGCCGGAGGCTGGGCAGGCCTGCTGCTGCGTGTCCCCCGGCCGCTGCGCGGCCTCCTCCTTGACCTTCGCAGCAGGCCTGCCCAGCCTCCGGCACAAGCCAGGTGACGAGGCCGGCGCCATTGAAAAGGGGCGCCCTCGGGCGCCCCTTCGTGGCTCCGCAGCGGCCCCGCCGCTTCAGTCGAACACGGGTGATTCCACGCCGAGCACCTTGTGCAGCTTGGGGCTGGTGGTCGTGTACTGCAGGTGGATGCGCTTGTCCGGGAAGATGTAGGGCGCTGCCGCGAAGGCGGCAAGCGCAGCTTCGTGGAAGCCCGACAGGATGAGCTTCTTCTTGCCCGGGTAGGTGTTGATGTCGCCGACCGCGAAGATGCCGGGGATGCTGGTCTCGAATTTCTCGGTGTCGACCGCGATCTGCTTGCGGTCCAGGGCCAGGCCCCATTCGGCGATCGGGCCCAGCTTGGGGCTGAGGCCGAAGAAGACGAGCAACTGGTCGAGCGGCACGGTGCGGGTCACGCCGTCGCCGCCGGTGACCTTGATCTGGCTGAGCGCGCCGCCCTCGGCCTCGAAGCCGGTGACCTGACCGACGATGAACTGCATCTCGTAGGCCTCGCACAGCTCGCGCATCTTGGCCACGCTGGCGGGCGCGGCACGAAAGCCGTCGCGGCGGTGGATCAGGATCACGCTCTCGGCCTTGTGCGGGTTGCCGTCGGCATGGCCGCCGCAGAAGTTGAGTGCCCAGTCCAGGGCCGAATCCCCGCCGCCGACGATCACCAGGTTCTTGCCGGCGAACTGCTCCGGGTTGCGCACGCGGTAGTGGACCTGCGTGCCCTCGAAGGCTTCCAGGCCGTCCACCTTCAGCGTGCGCGGCTGGAAGCTGCCGACGCCGCCCGCGATGAAGAGGGTCTTGGTGATGAAGCGCGTGCCCTTGCTGGTTTCCACGTCGAAGCGGCCGTCCTCGCGCTTGTGCACCAGGGTGACTTCCTGGCCCAGGTGGAAGGTGGCGCCGAAGGGTTCGATCTGCTTGAGCAGACTGTTGGTCAGCTCCTGGCCGGTGCAGACGGGCACGGCCGGGATGTCATAGATCGGCTTGTCGGGATAGAGCTCGACGCACTGGCCACCGGGGTAGGCGAGCGAATCGATGATGTGTGCCTTGATCTCCAGCAGGCCCAGCTCGAAGACCTGGAAGAGGCCGACCGGACCGGCGCCGACGATGACAGCATCGGTCTCGATCGGGCCACTGGCGGCAGCGGTTTCGGCAAGGGCGGAGGTCGGCAGCGGATCCATGCTTGGGGCTCGTCAGGAAATCGGAAAGGGTCGCGCGGGGCTCAGCGGATGAGCTCGCCCAGCTTGTTGGGCTTGTCCTTCCAGTCGTCGGCATCGGGCAGCGCACCCTTGCGCTTGGTGATGCTCGGCCACTGGCGGGACAGCTCGGCATTGAGCTTGATGAAGGGGACCTGCGCGGTCGGCACGTCTTCTTCCGGCACGATGGCGCCGACCGGGCATTCGGGGATGCAGACCGCGCAGTCGATGCACTCGTCCGGATCGATCACGAGGAAGTTCGGGCCTTCGCGGAAGCAGTCGACGGGGCAGACATCGACGCAGTCGGTGTACTTGCAGCGGATGCAGGCTTCGGTGACGACGTGGGTCATGACGGGGCTCTGGGCGGATGAAGAGGGGCTGCCGCGCCCTCAGGCGCCGCAAGCGGCAAAAACCCTGAATTTTAGGCTTCGGCGACGGGGCTGCGCGCCGCCCGGGCCTTGCGCGTCGCAAGGATGGCGCAATCTGCATCCCGAGGGCGCATCAGGGCTTCGGCGCCCAGGCCCACGCAGACGACGGTCGGCCGGCCGGCATGCAGCACGGCGGCGGCGGCCAGATCGTTCAGCCGGTGGCTGCTGTCGAGCCGGTCGGTACAGCCTGCGCGCGAGACGACGGCCACCGCCGTGTCGGCCGCCCAGCCGGCCGCCAGCAGGCGGCGGCCCAGCGCGGCGAGCTGTTTGCCGGCCATGTAGAAGACCTCGGTGTCGGCGCGCGGGCCGGCGGGCAGCTCCAGCCGGCCCTGGGGCGGCTGGCCGGCCGGCGTGTCGGCGGCCGGCACCGCGCTGACCGCGGTGCTGAAGCGCACGCTGCGGCCGCGACCGCGGCGGGTCAGCGGGCGTTGCAGGTCGGCCGCAGCGGCCAGGGCCGCGGTCACGCCCGGCACCACCTCGGCTTGCAGGCCGGCGGCGGCCAGGGCTTCCAGCTCTTCTTCCAGCCGGCCGAAGAGGCTGGGGTCGCCGCCCTTGAGGCGCAGCACCCGCGCGCCGGCCAGGGCATGCCGGACCAGCAGGTGGTTGATGCGCGCCTGGCCCGAGGCATCGCAGCCGGGCTGGCCGGAGAAGCCGCGCTTGCCCACATCGATCCAGCTCGCGCCGGGCGCGAGGCGGCGGAAGCCCTCGACATCTGTCAGGGCGTCGAAGAGCACGACCTCGGCCGCGGCCAGGCGCTGCGCGCCGCGCAGGGTCAGCAGGTCGACGGGGCCGGGGCCGGCCCCGACGAAGACGACGGGATGCAGTTCAGGGGCGTGCATGGCGGGGGCGCGGGGTGAAGCCTGGAATGCGGGGAAACTCAGTGGCCGGCGGCCTGGCTGACGTGCAGGCCACATTCCTTGGCCTGTTCGTCCTCCCACCACCAGCGGCCGGCGCGGAAGGGCTCGCCCACGGCGATGGCGCGGGTGCAGGGCGCGCAGCCGATGCTGGGCATGAACTGGTCGTGCAGCGGGTTGAAGGGCACGCCGTGCTCGGCGATGTAGGCCCAGACCTCGCCCCAGCGCCAATCGGCCAGGGCATTGAGCTTGAGGCGGCCGGCATCGTCGCGGTCCTCAAAAGGTACTTCGCCGCGGGCCTCGCTCTGCTCGCGACGCAGGCCGGTGATCCAGGCGCTGCGATCCTTCAGCATGCGGCCCAGCGGCTCCAGCTTGCGCAGGCCGCAGCAGGCCTTGCGCAGGGCCAGGCTCTCGTACATCGCGCGCTCGCCGTGCTCGCGCACGAAGGTGACGACTGCCTCGGCCTGCGGGCGAAACACCTCGACCGGCAGGCCGTAATGCGTGGTGATGCGGTCGATCAGGTCGACGGTCTCGGCATGCAGGGCGCCGGTGTCCAGCGTGCCGATCGCGATCGGCAGGCGGTGGCGGGCGATCAAGTCGGTGATCACCATGTCCTCGGCGCCCAGGCTGGTGGCCTGCACGATGCGGCCCGGGTGGGCGGCCGCGGCGGCGCTCAGGCGCTCGACGGTGGCGGCCAGCTTGGCCTTGAAGTCCGGGCCCTTGCGCGCGTAGAGCGCGATGGCCGAGCCAGCCGCCGGCTCGGCGCCGGGCAGGGCGGAGACGGTCGAGCTGTCCCCGCTCATGCCGGGCTCCCGGCGCGCAGGAACCAGGGGCGGCTGTCCTGCACATCGCCCTGGTAGTGGCCTTTGGCAAAGAAGCCCAGCACCTTCTCGGCCACATCGCGCCGCTGGTCGCTGCGCAGCACGGCCGCATCAAAGCCGGTGCGCTGCATCAGCGGCAGCATGTCGACCAGCACCTCGCCGGTCGCTCGCACCTCGCCGGCAAAGCGCAAGCGCTGGCGCAGCAGGCGGGCCTGGCTGTAGGCGCGGCCGTCGGTCCACTTTGGGAAGTGCAGGGCGATGAGGCGGATGGGGCCGAGATCCGTGCCCAGCGCCTCCTCGACATCGACGGTGTTGGGCAGGCTCACGCCCACCGGCAGGTCGGCCGGCCACTGCGCGCGGATGGCGTGCCACTGCTCGATGCCGAGCAGCAAGTTGGCCGAGGGGGTGATGTTGACGGGCGGGCCGTCCTCGCCCCCGGCGGGATGCCAGGCTTCGTGGTCGTGAAGGTCGATGAATCTCATGGCGGTTTCCTGCGGCGGGGCAGCGGCTCAGGCCGGGGCGGTGGAGCGGCGCACCGCATTGGCGGCCTGCTTGAAGGGCTCCAGGCCGATGCGGCGCACGGTGTCGACGAAGCGCTCGGCGCCGCCATCGCGCTGCCGGCGGTAAGTGTCGATCACGGCCTCGACGGCATCGGCGATCTCGTCGGCCGCGAAGCTCGGGCCGATGACCTTGCCGGCCACGGGGCCGCCCGAGAGGCTGGAGCCGTCCGAGCCGCCCAGGGTCAGCTGGTACCACTCGCTCCCGTCCTTGTCGACGCCGAGCACGCCGATGTGGCCGCTGTGGTGGTGGCCGCAACTGTTGATGCAGCCGCTGATGTGCAGGTCGATGGCGCCCAGGTCGTCGAGCTCGTCGAGGTCCTGGTAGCGCTCGGTGATCGCCGCGGCCAGGGGCAGCGAACGGGCGTTGGCCAGGGCGCAGAAGTCGCCGCCGGGGCAGGCGATCATGTCGGTCAGCAGGCCGATGTTCGGCGTGGCCAGGCCCAGGCGCTTGGCCTCGGCGTAGACGGCCGGCAGCTCGCTCGCGCGCACCCAGGGCAGCAGCAGGTTCTGGTCGTGGGTGACGCGGCATTCGCCGAGCGAGAAGCGCTCGACCAGCTCGGCCGCCGCATCCAGTTGATCGGCGGTGGCATCGCCCGGGGCCTGGCCCACGCGCTTGTAGGACAGGGTCACCGCGCGGTAGCCCGGCAGGCGGTGCGCATGCACATTGCGCTGCAACCAGCGTGCGTAGGCGGGGCTGCCGTCGCCGGCCGGCAGCGCGTCGGCCTCGGCGCCGTCCAGGCCCTGGGGCAGCGGGAAGCACGCGGCCACGCGGTCCAGCTCCGCCTGCGGGATCAGGTGGCGGTCGCCGTCGACATCGCGGTTCAGGATGGCCTGGAACTCGGCCTGCACCGCATCGATGAAGGCCTGGCCCTCGGCCTTGACGAGGATCTTGATCCGCGCCTTGTACATATTGTCGCGCCGGCCGAAGCGGTTGTAGACGCGGACGATAGCTTCGATGAACACGAGGATCTGCTGCCAGGGCACGAAGGCAGCGATCTCGGTGGCGATCACCGGCGTGCGGCCCATGCCGCCGCCCACCCACACGCGGAAGCCGACTTCTCCTGCCGCGTTCTTCAGCACATGCAGGCCGATGTCATGCCAGGCGGTGGCGGCACGGTCCTCGGTGGCGCCGGTGATGGCGATCTTGAACTTGCGCGGCAGGAAGGCGAACTCGGGATGCAGGGTGGACCACTGGCGCAGGATCTCGGCATAGGGGCGCGGATCGACGATCTCGTCGGGCGCGATGCCGGCCAGCGCGTCGCTGGTGATGTTGCGGATGCAGTTGCCGCTGGTCTGGATGCCGTGCATGTCCACCTCGGCCAGCAGGTCCATCACGTCGGCGGCGCGGTGCAGCGGAATCCAGTTGTATTGCAGGTTCTGCCGCGTGGTGAAGTGGCCGTAGCCGCCCTGGCCCTTGAAGGGGCCGTCCTGGACGACATCAAACTCGCGGGCGATGCGCGCAAGCTGGCGCAACTGCCGGCTGCTCAGCTCGCCATAGGGCACGGCCACCCGCAGCATGGGCGCGTGGCGCTGCACATACCAGCCGTTCTGCAGGCGCAGGGGGCGGAAGTCGTCGTCGGTCAGCACGCCGGCCAGATTGCGTTCGAGCTGGTCGCGGAATTGCGCGGCCCGCTGGCGGACGAACTGGCGGTCGAAGTCGGTGTATTGGTACATGGCGGGGTGGGGCGTTTCAGCCCAGGGCGCGAGCCAGGTTGTAGGTGCTGATCAGCGAGATCACGCTACCGACCAGGATCAGCAGGCTGCGGGTGCTCAGCCGCGAGGTGAGGTAGGCCGCAAAGGGCGCGGCGAACAGGCCGCCCACCACCAGGCCCGCCACCGTCGGCCAAGGCTGCTCGCCGACCAGCACGGCGAAGGCGATGGCACTCACGAAGGTCAGGAAGAACTCGGCGAGGTTGACCGAGCCGATGGTCATGCGCGGATCATGGCCGGTGCCGACCAGGGTGGTGGTGACCACCGGACCCCAGCCGCCGCCACCCACCGCATCGACGAAGCCGCCGAGCAGGCCCAGCTTGGCCACATGGCGCGGCTCGTCGCGGCGCGGCTTGATCTTGCGGAAGATCTTGCTGATGACATAGAGCCCCATCAGCAGCAGGTAGGCCGAGACCCAGGGCTTCATCGTGTCGCCGTCGACACGCGACAGCAGCCAGGCCCCGGCAATCGCACCGCCCATGCCCGGCAGCAGCAGGCGCAGGAAGAGACTCTTGTTCACATTGCCGAGCTTGATGTGGGCGATGCCCGACACGCCGGTGGTGAAGACTTCGGCAATGTGCACCGCCGCGCTGGCCACCGCCGGGCTGCTGCCGGTGGCGAGCAGGAAGCTGGTCGAGGTGATGCCGTAGGCCATGCCCAGGGCGCCGTCGACAATCTGGGCCAGCAGGCCCACGGCCACCGCACTCCAGAAGGCCGAGCCCTGCAGCGTCTCGGCCACCGTCTGCAGTGCGCTGTGGCCGTCGGCCTGGTTGAACAGGCGGGCCAGCAGGTACATGGTGGCCCCGGTCAGCAGGAAGATCACCGCCCAGCTCGCCACCCGCAGCACCGGATGGTCGGCGGCGTGGGTCAGCGACTGCTCGACCGGCGGCAGGCCCAGGGCCTGGTGCTCGGCATTGATCGGGTGGTCGCTGAGGTCGAGGTCGCGGATTTTCATGATGTCGGCAGGCTGCAAGGCGGGTGGGTCCCCGCCGCAGCGAACGCGCGATGCTAAGGCTCAGTCCAAAGCTTCGAAAGTATTTTTAAGTCTGATATTTATGCATAAGAGAGATAAGAGTGCGCGGCTGCGCCACATAAGCAGCCTGCTGCTGCTGGCTGCGCTGGTGGGCTGTGCCAGCCTGCCGCCGCCCGCCCCGCCGCCGGCCGAGCCCCCCGCCGGGGCCGCGAGCCCGGCGCTCCCAGCCCCCCCGCCCGCCCCCCCGGTGGTCCTGCCGCCCCCGCGCCTGGGCCTGGCCCTGGGCGGCGGCGCGGCCCGCGGCTTTGCCCACATCGGCGTGATCCAGGTGCTGGAGGCCGAGGGCATCCCCGTGCATTGTGTGGTCGGCACCTCGGCCGGCAGCCTGGTCGCGGCCATGTGGGCCTCGGGCAAGAGCGGCACCGAGCTGGCCTCGCTCGCCCGCAGCATGGACGAATCGGCCATCAGCGACTGGACCTTCACCGGCCGCGGCCTGCTGCGCGGCCAGGCCCTGGCCCGCTACGTGCGCGAGCACACCGAGGGCCGGCTGATCGAGGGCATGGTCCGGCCGCTGGGCATCGTCGCCACCGATCTGGGCAATGGCGAGGCCGTGCTCTTCCGCCGGGGCGATCCGGGCACCGCGGTGCGCGCCTCCAGCGCCGTGCCGGCGGTCTTCATGCCGGTGCGCATCAACGGCCGCGAGTATGTGGACGGCGGCCTCGTCGCCCCGGTGCCCGTGCGCTTTGCCCGGCAGATGGGCGCCGAGCTGGTGCTGGCCGTCGACATCTCGGCCGCGCCCGAGGGCCAGGCCACCGGCGACCCGCTGCGCATGTTGCTGCAGACCTTCGCCATCATGGGCCGCAGCCTGAACCGCTGGGAGCTGCAGGGCGCCGACCTGGTGCTGCGCCCGGCGCTGGACGGCCTCTCGGGCGCCGACTTCACCCAGCGCCAGCGCGCCATCGACGCCGGCCGGGACGCCGCCCGCGCGGCCCTGCCCGCCCTGCGCCGCGCCCTGCGGCGCGAGGTCGCCGCGCCGCGCTGAGCGGCCCGGCAATGAAAGAAGCCCGGCAGGCCGCGAGGCCTGCCAGGCTCAAGACCCCTTGCGGGATCCGAGGAGATCGGGAAGAAGCAGGTGCCGGAGCCCGAAGGCTCCGACGGCCGGGCTCAGCCGCGGCGGGCGGCCGGCTTGACGGCGGCGGTGGCCTTGGCGGCGGTCGCGCTCAGGGCTTGCAGATTGGCTTCGGTCACTTCAGCGGCTTGCTTGGCGGCCTTCTGCACCGATTCCACGGCGTTGGTGGCGGCGGCGATGGCCGACTTCACCAGGGCGACGGCATTCTCCGAACCGGCCGGGGCGTTCTTGGCGGCTGTGTCGACCATCGAAGCGAACTTCTTCTGGGCGTCGGCCACTTGGCCTTCGGCCAGCTTCGAGACTTCGGTGCCGGTGGCGCTGACGATGTCGTACACGCTGCGGCTGTAGGCGGCGGCCTTCTCGGCGGCCGGTTGCAGCAGGGCGGTGTTCAGGGCCAGCAGCTCCTGGGCGTCCTTGACCGACATCGAAGCCTTGGTGTGCTCGGCGACTTCACCCAGCGAAGCCTTGGCGACTTGCAGGTTCAGCTCGACCAGCTTTTCCACGCCTTCGAAGGCCTTCTGGGTCAGGGTGAAGAGGGTTTCGACGCTGGCCTTCTGGGCGGCGAGGACTTGTTCGGCATTGGTCATGGTGAACTCCTTGATGAGCATGGGTCGGGGGTTGGAGACCGGGTCTCCGTGCAGTGCTGCATGTTTGTTGCACCGCAGCATGGACGCAAGTATACGGAGCTTCCGGTGCAGCGCAAGCGGTTTTTGCTGCGTTGCACAATAAACTTTCCCGTAGCCGCAAGACGCCGGAATGACAAGGCCTGGCGCGGGGCGTTCGGGGCGCGGCGAGACTCCGGGGCCATGTCCTTCGCCCCGCCCGATTCCGCCCCCGGCCTGCTGCGGCTGCGCGGCTACAGCAGCGATCGCTTCGTGCTGCCCCTGCCGCCCGGCCACCGCTTTCCGATGCAGAAGTACCGCCTGCTGCGCGAGGCCGTGGCGGCCCGCCTTCCGGCGGTCGAACTGCATGAGGCGCCCGCCGCCTGCGACGAGGAGCTGCGGCTGGCCCACACGGCCGACTATGTGCGCGGCGTGGTCGAGGGCCGCCTGCCGCCGGCCATGCAGCGCGAGATCGGCTTTCCCTGGTCGCCCGACATGGTCGAGCGCTCGCGCCGCTCGGTCGGCGCCACCGTCGCCGCCATGCGCGATGCCTTGCGCGAGGGCCTGGCCGGCAACCTGGCCGGCGGCACCCACCATGCTGCGGCCGGGGCGGGCAGCGGCTTCTGCGTGTTCAACGACCTGGCGGTGGCGGCCCGGGTCTTCCAGGCGGAGCGCGCCGCGGCCGGCGCGCCGCCGCCGCGCATCGCGGTGATCGACCTCGACGTGCACCAGGGCAATGGCACGGCGGCCATCCTGGGCGCCGATCCGGCGATCTACACCCTGTCGATGCACGGCGAGAAGAACTTCCCCTTCCGCAAGGTGCCTGGCCGCGACGAGGTGGACCTGCCCGACGGCACTGGCGATGTGGCCTACCTGGACGCGCTCGACGCGGCGCTCGACCGCCTCTGGGCCTGGGCGCCGCGGCCGGACCTCATCCTCTACCTGGCCGGCGCCGACCCGTATGCCGGCGACCGGCTGGGCCGGCTGGCGCTCAGCGCGGAGGGCCTGGCCGAGCGCGACCGGCGCGTCTTTGCCGCCGCGCTCGCGCGCCGCGTGCCGCTGGCCTTCTGCATGGGCGGCGGCTATGGCGAGGTGATCGAGGAAACGGTCGAGATCCAGCTCCAGACCTGGCGCCTGGCCGCCGAGCACCGCGCCCGCTGGGCGGCGGCCTGACGACATCTGGCGAGAATCGGCCCATGGACACCTCCACCGCCCGCGCCCGCATCCTGGCCCGCATCCGCAGTCGCCAGGGCCGTGATGCCCTTCAAAAGCCGGCCGAGGCCGCCGAGCGCGCGCGCTGGCTGGCCGAGCATCCCCGCGGCCCCCTGCCGGCGCTGGAGGGCGACCCGGTCGCGCACTTCCAGCGCATGGCCGCCCGGCTCGAAACCAGCCTGGACCGCATTGCCACCTGGGCCGAGGCGCCGGTCGCCGTCGCCCGGCACCTGGCCGGCCTGGGCCTGCCCGGCCAGGGCGTGGCCTATCCCGGCCTGGCCGCCCTGGACTGGTCCGCCGCCGGCCTGGCCCTGGAGGCCCGCGCGCCGCGCGACGGCGATCTGCTGGCCGTCACCGGCTGCTTCTGCGCGGTGGCCGAGACGGGCTCCCTGGTCTTCGCCAGCAGCCCGGACAGCCCGGCCGCCGCCCACCTGCTGCCGGAGACGCACATCGTGCTGCTGCCGGTCGACCGCATCGACGCGCATCAGGAAGATGCCTTCGAGCGCATGCGCCGCGAGCTGGGCCAGATCCCGCGCGGCTTCAACACCGTCTCCGGCCCCTCGCGCACGGCCGACATCGAGCAGACCATCGTCATCGGCGCGCATGGGCCCTACCGGGTGCATGTGATCCTGATCGACGCGCCCCGCCCGGCGGCCTGAGCCGGCGTCGCCGCCGCAGCGGCGGGCGGCCCCGGGCGCAAGATGCGTCCGGCTGCCGGCTGCGGACTGCGGCCCCGGGGCGGCTCCGCCCTTCGTCCTGCCTCCCCCTCGAACCCCTCCCGCATGGCCGCCCCACCGACATCCGAGCGCCCGCGCGTGCTCATCACCCGCCGCGTCTTCCAGGACTTGCAGGCCCGCCTGGCCGAGCACTTCGAAGTGCGCGACAACCCGGCGGATGCCGTCTGGTCCGGTGCCGAACTGCGCGAGCAGCTCGCCGGCTGCGTCGGCCTGATGTGCACGGCCGGCGAGCGGGTCGATGTCGCGCTGCTCGATGCGCACCCGCAACTGCGGGTGGTCAGCAACATCGCGGTGGGGCTGAACAACATCGACCTGCGGGCCTGCGCCGCGCGCGACGTGACCGTGACCCACACGCCCGACGTGCTGAACGAGACCACCGCCGACCTGGGCTTCGCGCTCTTGCTGGCCGCGGCGCGCAAGCTGTCCGAGGCCGAGCGCTACTTGCGCCGCGGCGACTGGTCGAAATGGGCCATCGACCAGTTCGCCGGCGCCGACGTGCACGGCAGCACCCTCGGCATCCTGGGCATGGGCCGCATCGGCCAGGCCATCGCGCGGCGCGGCGCGCTGGGCTTTGGCATGAAGGTCGTCTATCACAACCGCTCGCCGCTGCCGGCCGAGGCCGAGCAGGCCCTGGGCGCACGCTGGGTGACGAAGGACGGCCTGCTGGCCGAGGCCGACCACCTGGTGCTGGTGCTGCCCTACAGCCCGGCCAGCCACCACATCATCGGCGCAGCCGAGCTGGCGGCGATGAAGCCGGGGGCCACGCTGGTCAACATCGCACGCGGCGGCATCGTCGACGACGCCGCCCTGGCCCGGGCGCTGGAGGCCGGCACGATCGGCGCGGCCGGCCTGGATGTCTTCGAGAACGAGCCGGCCCTGCATCCGGCCCTGCTGGCGGCACCGAACCTGGTGCTGACGCCGCACATCGGCAGCGGCTCGATGGCGACCCGGCGGGCCATGGTGGGCCTGGCGGTCGACAACCTGATCGCAGCCCTGGGCTGCGGCCCCGACGCCGGCCGGCCGCCGGCGCCGGCGCCCCGGCCCGCGCCGGCCTGAAGCGGCCCCCTTGCTTGCTTGAGGCCGCGGCGGCCGGCACGGGGCGGGGGCGGGGCACGAGGCGCAGCGGGAATTTGTCCCGTCGAAGGCCGGCCCCCTTGCCGAGCCGCCCCCGGCTGCGCAGGATGCGCGCGCCCGACGCCCCAAGCTCCCCGGATCCCGAACATGTCCTCGACCCTGCCCACCCGCTACAGCCGCTCCAGCGTGCTGCTGCACTGGCTGATGCTGGCCGTCATTGCCCTGGCCGTCTTCTTCGTCGAGACGCGCATCTTCTTCGACCGCGGCACGCCCGAGCGCGCCTTCTTCCGCGCCGCCCACTTCAGCATGGGCCTGCTGGTGCTGACCCTGGTCACGGTGCGCCTGATCGCCCGGCTGCGCGGCGGCACGCCGCCCATCGTGCCGGCACCGCCGCCCTTGCAGCGTGCGCTGTCCCATGCCGTCCATGCGCTGCTCTACTTGCTGATGTTCGGCATGCCGCTGGCGGGCTGGTTCATCCTCAGCCTGCGCGGCGACCCGATTCCCTTCTTCGGCCTGCACCTGCCGCCCCTGGCTGCGCCCGACGAGGATCTGGCCAAGTTCATCCGCGGCTGGCATGGCGACATCGGCCGCGTCTTCTACGGCCTGATCGGCCTGCATGCGGCGGCGGCGCTCTTCCACCACTACAAGCTCGGCGACAACACCCTGCGCCGCATGCTGCCGGGCCGCTGAGATCGCGGGCCGGATGCCCCGGGGCCGGGACGGGGCAGGGCAGGGCGGAGAATCCGCGCCATGCCCGAATGGATCCTTCCCGCCGCCTCGATCGCGCTGCTCGCGCTCAACCTCGTCCTGCTGCTGCGCCTGCTGGCGCGGCGGGCCGATGAGTCGCCCACCGCAGCGGCCACCCTGGCCGCCGTGCAGGCCCTGGCCCAGGCCCGCCAGCAGGACAGCGACCGCCTGCTGCGCGAGCTGCAAGACAGCGCCCGCGCCCACCGCAGCGAGCAGGCCGAGGCCCTCAGCCGCATGCAGCAAAGCCTGCTGGCCCAGGCCGGCGAGGCCGGCCGCACGCAGAACGAGCAGATCGACAGCTTGCGCACCCAGCTCGCCCAGGCCCAGCAGCGCCTGGGCGAGACCCTGGGCGCCACCCTCAGCCAGGCCGCCGGCCAGCAGGTGCAGCAGTTGCAGCAGCTCGGCGAGCAGCAGGGCCAGCGCCTGAGCGAAACACGCCAGACCGTCGAGCATCGCCTGCATGCCCTTCAGACCGCCGTCGAGCAGCGCTTGGCCAGCTTGGCCGCCGACAACGAGAAGAAGCTCGAACAGATGCGCGCCACCGTCGACGAGAAGCTGCATGCCACGCTGGAGGCGCGGCTGGGTGAAAGCTTCAAGCAGGTGGCCGACCGCCTGGAGCAAGTGCACAAGGGCCTGGGCGAGATGCAGGGCCTGGCGCGCGATGTCGGCTCGCTCAACCGCGTGCTGAGCAATGTGAAGACGCGCGGCATCTTCGGCGAGGTGCAGCTCGCCGGGTTGCTGGAACAGGTCTTCACGCCCGAGCAGTACGCGACCAACGTCGCCACCGTGCCCGGCCGCAGCGAGCGGGTGGAATTTGCCCTGCGCCTGCCCGGCCGCAGCCCGGCGGCCGGCGGGGCGGAGGCTCCGATCTGGCTGCCGATCGACGCCAAGTTCCCGCGCGAGGACTACGAGCGCCTGCTCGAAGCGCATGAACGCGCCGACGCGCCGGCCGTGGAGGCTGCGGCCAAGGCCATCGAGGCCCGGCTGCGCACGGAGGCCCGCAGCATCCGCGACAAGTATGTCTCACCGCCGCACACCACCGACTTCGCCATCCTCTTCGTGCCGACCGAGGGTCTCTATGCCGAGGCCCTGCGCCGGCCCGGCCTGGTCGAGGCCCTGCAGCGCGAGTTCAAGGTCATGCTGGCCGGCCCGACCACGCTGCTGGCCGTGCTCAACAGCCTGCAGATGGGCTTTCGCACCCTGGCGCTGGAGAAGCGCTCGGCCGAGGTCTGGGAGGTGCTGGGCGCGGTCAAGACCGAGTTCGGCAAGTTCGGCGCCATCCTCGAGAAGACCCGCAAGAAGATCGACGAGGCCGGCAAGACCCTGGACGATGCCGGCGTCCGCACCCGCGCGATGGACCGCCGCCTGCGCAGCGTGGAGGCCTTGTCCGACAGCCGCGCCGCCGAGCTGCTGCCCGGCCTGCTGCAGGGCGACGGGGACGAGCCCGAGACGATGCCCGAGGCCTGAACGCCGCCCTCGGGCTGCGGGCGCGCCCCAAGCCCCCGGCCGGTGTCGGCGGGCTTCGGCCTCGCTACATTGCAAGCCATCCGGGCCGGGTGCCCGGCCTGCGATGGAGTGCGACGATGCGCCTGACCCCTGTTTCCGCGATGGCCGCGGCCCTGCTGCTGGCCGCCTTGCCGGCCACGGCCTACGAGCAGACTTTTGCCGACCCCGGCGTGGTGGTGAGCGCGCCCGGCCTGGGCGGCGGCCCGGCCCTGAAGGTCGAGCTGCATGCCGAAGCGGTACCGCAGGCCGACAGCACCCGCATCTGCGCCGGCCGCTTCCTGCGCGAACTGGTCAAGCGGCCGGACATGCCCGACCGTGATCGCATCTACCGCGCGCCACTCGACCAGGCCAACTTTCTCGTGCTCTACATCCTGGAAGCCGAAGGCCGCAAGACCCTGCATGCCCACCTGCTGGGCGCGCTGCGCGGCAGCCAGTGCCTGGAAGCCCACTTCAGCCGGCCCATGCAGTCCGAAGACGAGGCCGAATCCTGGCGCCGTAGCTTTGCCGGCGCCAGCCTGCGCGCGGCACCGGGCCGCTGAGGGGCTTCTGCCGCGCGCAGCCCGGTCCTGCAAGGCTCAATAGACGAGCCGGTCGGGCCGCAGGTCGCGCAGGATGGTGGTGGCGATCTCCTCGATGGACTTGTGCGTCGAGGACAGCCAGGCGATGCCGTCGCGGCGCATCATCTGCTCGGCCTGGGCCACCTCGGCGCGACAGTTCTCGATCGAGGCATAGCGGCTGTTGGGCCGCCGCTCGTGGCGGATCTCGGACAGCCGGTCCGGCGCGATCGTCAGGCCGAAGCACTTGGCCTTGTAGGGCTTGAGCGCGGGCGGCAGGTGGCCGCGGTCGAAGTCCTCGGGGATCAGGGGGTAGTTGGCCGCCTTCACGCCGTGTTGCATGGCCAGGTAGAGCGAGGTCGGCGTCTTGCCCGAGCGGCTCACGCCGACCAGGATGACATCGGCTTCGGCCAGATTCTTGGAGGACTGGCCGTCGTCATGGGCCAGCGTGAAGTTGATGGCCTCGATGCGGTCGCTGTATTCCTTGCTCTTGGCCACGTCCGAGAAGCGGCCGACGCGGTGGTTGGAGGTGATGCCGAACTCCTCCTCCAGCGGTTCGACGAAGGTGCGGAACATGTCCATCACCAGGGCCGGCGCGCCACAGATGATGCGGTGCGCCTCGGGCTCGATGACGGTGATGAAGACGATGGGCCGGCGGCCTTCGCGCTCGGCGGTCTCGTGGATCTCGCGCAGCACCTGGTGGGCCTTGTCGGGCGTGTCGATGAAGGGGCGGCGCACATGCCGCACCGAGATCGCGAACTGGGCCAGGATGGAGTTACCGAAGGTCTCGGCCGTGATGCCGGTGCCATCGGAGACGTAGAAGACGGTGCGCTGGGCCATGGCGGGCGGGGCGATCGGGCAGGGAGGGGCGCCAAGCATAGGGCCGCCACCCGCGCGGGCCGCTGACGGGCGTGCAGTCGGTCGCGGCGTCCAGGCGACGAAGCACCTAGGGTTGACCCCAGTTCGCTGCCGCCTGTCCTTACAATCCGCGACCAAAGACGGGGGCGGCACGCCCCGGTGTCCGGACCCCCAAAAGCATAAGAACAGGCCGGCTCACCGTCGGGCGCGCCACGCGCTTCCCCGCACGATTTTTTACTATGGAGCACAACATGGCCCTCTTCGAAGCGACCGCCCTGGTCGTCCCCTTCGAGCAACTCCGCATGGCGGACGTCGACACCGTCGGCGGCAAGAACAGCAGCCTCGGCGAAATGATCAGCCAGCTCGCAGCATCCGGCGTGCGGGTGCCGACCGGCTTCGCGACCACCGCCCATGCCTTCCGCGACTTCCTGACCTTCAACAGCCTGACCGAGAAGATCAACGCCCGCCTGGCCGCCCTCGATACCGAGGACGTGCGCGCGCTGGCCGAGGCCGGGGCCGAGATCCGCGGCTGGGTCGAGCATGCGCCCTTTCCGCCGGCGCTGGAGGCTGGCATCCGCGAGGCCTTCGCCACCCTGTCGGGCGGCGATGCCAGCGCGTCCTTCGCCGTGCGCTCCTCGGCCACCGCCGAGGACCTGCCCGATGCGAGCTTCGCCGGCCAGCAGGAGAGCTTCCTGAACGTGGTGGGCATCGAGACGGTGCTGCTCAAGATCAAGGAAGTCTTCGCCAGCCTCTACAACGATCGCGCGATCAGCTACCGCGTGCACAAGGGCTTCGCCCATGCCGAGGTGGCCCTGTCGGCCGGCGTGCAGCGCATGGTGCGCAGCGACCTGGGCGCAGCCGGCGTGATGTTCACCATCGACACCGAGTCGGGCTTCAAGGACGTGGTCTTCATCACGTCCAGCTACGGCCTGGGCGAGACGGTGGTGCAGGGCGCCGTGAACCCTGACGAGTACTACGTTCACAAGCCCATGCTGGCCGCAGGCAAGCGCGCGGTGATCCGCCGCAACCTGGGCAGCAAGCTGATCAAGATGGTCTTCGCCTCGCCGGAGGAGAAGGCCGCCAGCGGCAAGCTGGTCAAGACGGTCGACACCGTCACCGAGCAGCGCAACCGCTACAGCCTGAGCGAGGCCGAGGTCACCGAGCTCGCGCAGTACGCGATGACCATCGAGAAGCACTACGGCCGCCCGATGGACATCGAGTGGGGCAAGGACGGCGTCGACGGCAAGCTCTACATCCTGCAGGCTCGCCCGGAGACGGTGAAGAGCCAGGCCGAGGGCAAGGTCGAGCAGCGCTACAAGCTCAAGGGCAGCAGCACCGTGCTGGCCGAGGGCCGCGCCATCGGCCAGAAGATCGGCACCGGTCCGGTCCGCCTGGTGCACAGCATCAGCGAGATGGACAAGGTGCAGCCCGGCGACGTGCTGGTCACCGACATGACCGACCCGAACTGGGAGCCGGTGATGAAGCGCGCCAGCGCCATCGTCACCAACCGCGGCGGCCGTACCTGCCACGCAGCCATCATCGCGCGCGAGCTGGGCATCCCGGCGGTGGTCGGCTGCGGCGACGCGACCGCCACCCTGAAGGACGGCCAGCTCGTCACCGTGGCCTGCTCGGAAGGCGACACCGGCCTGATCTACGACGGCCTGCTCGACACCGAGATCACCGAGGTCAGCCGCGGCGAGCTGCCGCCCTCGCCGGTGAAGATCATGATGAACGTCGGCAATCCGCAGCTTGCCTTCGACTTTGCGCAGATGCCCAACAGCGGCGTCGGCCTGGCGCGGCTCGAGTTCATCATCAACAACAACATCGGCATCCACCCCAAGGCCATCCTCGACTATCCGAACGTCGATTCCGACCTGAAGAAGGCGGTCGAGAGCGTGGCCCGGGGCCATGCCAGCCCGCGCGCCTTCTATGTCGACAAGCTGGTCGAGGGCATCGCCACCATCGCCGCGGCCTTCTGGCCCAAGTCGGTCATCGTGCGCCTGTCGGACTTCAAGTCCAACGAGTACAAGAAGCTGATCGGTGGCAGCCGCTACGAGCCCGAGGAAGAGAACCCGATGCTGGGCTTCCGCGGCGCCTCGCGCTACATCAGCCGCGAGTTCGGCGAGGCCTTCGCGATGGAGTGCGAGGCGCTCAAGCGTGTGCGCAACGAGATGGGCCTGAGCAATGTCGAGATCATGGTGCCCTTCGTCCGCACCCTAAAGCAGGCCGAGCGCGTGAATGCGCTGCTGGCCGAGCAGGGCCTCAAGCGCGGCGAGAACGGCCTGCGCTTGATCATGATGTGCGAGATCCCGAGCAATGCCATCCTGGCCGAGCAGTACCTGCAGCACTTCGACGGCATGTCGATCGGCTCGAACGACCTGACCCAGCTCACCCTGGGCCTGGACCGCGACTCCGGCCTGGAGCTGCTGGCCGCCGACTTCGACGAGCGCGACCCGGCCGTCACCGCCCTGATCTCGATGGCCATCCAGGCCTGCCGCGCCCAGGGCAAGTACATCGGCATCTGCGGCCAGGGCCCCAGCGACCACCCGGACTTCGCCGACTGGCTGGCCGACCAGGGCATTGCCTCGATCTCCCTGAACCCGGACACGGTCATCGAGACCTGGCAGCGTCTGGCCAAGCGCTGACCGCGTCTCCCCCGCAGGAAGCCGGGCCAGGGGCCCGGCTTTTTCACGCCCGCTTGCGCCGGGGCGATCGCTTCCAGGGACTTTCCCGGGGGACCATGGCTTCCGCCCCGGACCGTAAGAAACGGGTAAGGCGCCGGAAAAACAGTCTCGCCCCGAGGAGGGAGACCATGCTGCTGCTGGCCGTTTCGATCAAGCTGATTGCCGAGATTGCGCTGATGGCGCTTTTCGGCCAATGGCTGCTCGGCTTGCTGGCGGGCGCGCGGCGCGAAGCCAATGTCTTCTACCGGCTGCTGCAGACCCTGACGCAGCCCTTCACCCGGCTGTTCCGGGCCATCACGCCGCGGCTGGTGCTGGACCGGCACATCCCGCTGCTGACCTTCTTCGCCCTGGCCTGGGTCTGGGTCTTTGCGCTGATCGGCAAGGTGCAGCAATGCCGCGCCCTGCCGGGTCAGGCCCTGTGCGCATGAGCGCCTCGGGCTGGCAGGCCCGCCTGGACCGCCGGCTGGCGATCTGGCGCGCCCAGGTCCTGCTCGTCTTCGGGCGTCGCGAGGCCGCATGCGCGGTGTTCGACGAAATGCTGGCGCGCCAGCCTGACGACGGCTACGCCTTGGCCAGCCGTGCCCACTTGCATGCCCAGGCCGGTCGCGAACTCGCGGCCCTGGCCGACCACCGACGGCTGCTTGCCCTGCGGCCCGACGATGCGGCCTCCTGGTTCAACTTCGGTTTCGTGCTGGAAAGCCAGGGCCTGCTCGACGAGGCCGAAGCTGCCTTCCGCCGGGCCACCACGCTCGATGAAAAGCTGGACCGCGCCTGGTATGGCCTCGGTCTGGTCCTGATCCGCCTGAAGCGCTACGACGAGGCCGTCGAGGCCCTCAAGCGCAACACGGCCCTTCAGCCCATGAGCCCCTACGGCTGGTATCAGCTCGCCCGGGTTCATGTCGATCGCTGCGAGCCCGAGGAGGCCCGCAGGATCATCCATCACCTCCAGGGCTTCGAGCCTAAGGTGGCCGCCCAACTGGAACGCGAGACCGGCCTGCGTGCAGGCCAGTCGGTAGCAGCTTCCGGCTGAGTGGCGGGCCGGGCTTGCCCGCCCGGTCGGAGGGATGCAGGCTGACCCACCAGCGCACGCCAGGAGCGCGCCCGGTGGGGGTCGAGGAAGGACGAGAGACGTGGTCCGGGCCGATCCTGGCGGTCCGGTGAAACATCCGAGGAGACACGATGCAGACAACGGAAAGCCAGAAAGCGTACTGGCAGAAGAACCTGAGGATCACCGGAGCCTTGCTGCTTCTGTGGTTCCTGGTGACTTATGGGGTGGCCTACTTCGCCCGCGACCTCAGCTTCACCTTCTTTGGCTGGCCCTTCAGCTTCTGGGTGGGCAGCCAGGGTGCGCTGGTGGTGTATGTGCTGATCATCTGGTTCTATGCGCGGACGATGAACCGCCTGGACCAGGAACACGGCGTGGCCGAGGAGGAATGACATGGCCGGCATCTTCGAAACCGCCCCGACCGGCGGCAGCAGCGCGGCGGATCAACGCGCCTTCAAGTCCCAGCTCAACAAGGTCTACGCCTGGTACACCGGGGGCTTCATTGCCTTCGTGATCGTGCTGGCGATCCTGGAGCAGATGGGCCTGTCCCGAAGCTGGATCGGCTTCATCTTCCTGCTCGCCACGGTGGGCCTCTATGCCGGCATCGGCATCATGAGCCGCACCACCGACGCCGCCGAGTACTACGTGGCCGGCCGGCGGGTGCCCGCCATCTACAACGGCATGGCCACGGGCGCGGACTGGATGTCGGCAGCCAGCTTCATCGGCATGGCCGGCACGCTCTACCTGACCGGCTACGGCGGCCTGGCCTTCATCATGGGCTGGACCGGTGGCTATTGCCTGGTGGCGCTTTTCCTGGCGCCCTACCTGCGCAAGTTCGGCCAGTTCACCATCCCCGACTTCCTGGGCGAGCGTTACGGTGGCAATGCCGCCCGCTTCGTCGGCATCTTCGCCGCCATCCTCTGTTCCTTCACCTATGTGGTGGCGCAGATCTATGGCGTGGGCCTGATCACCACCCGCCTGACCGGCGTGGCCTTCGAGATCGGCATCTTCCTGGGCCTGGGCGGCATCCTGGTGTGCTCCTTCCTGGGTGGCATGCGGGCCGTGACCTGGACCCAGGTGGCGCAATACATCATCCTGATCATTGCCTACATGATCCCGGTGGTGTGGCTGTCGGTGAAGCAGACCAGCGTGCCGGTGCCGCAGGCCATCTACGGCTACCAGCTCCAGAAGGTCACCGAGCGCGAGAAGGAGCTCAAGGCCGACGCGAAGGAACAAGAGGTCATCGAGATCTTCAAGCAGCAGGCGGCGGCTGCGGCCGAGAAGCTGAAGGACGTGCCGGCGGCCATGGCTGCCGACCGCGCCGCGGCCGAGGCCAAGCTGGCCGACCTGCGCTCGCGGGCCGATGCCCCGGTGGCCGAGATCCAGGCGGCCGAGCGCGCGCTTGCCGCCTTGCCCGCCACCGAGGCCGAGGCCAAGGCGGCCTACGAGAAGGCCAAGACCGGCGCCGAGGCGCGGGCCAAGCCGCTGGCCGGCATGCCGCCGCATGCGGCCCAGTTCGCGGGCGATCCGAATGGCGACGAGAAGGCGCAGAAGACCTACGACGAGTCGCGTCGCAACTTCCTGGCGCTGGTCTTCTGCCTGATGATCGGCACGGCTGCGCTGCCGCACATCCTGATGCGCTACTACACGACGCCGTCGGTGAAGGAAGCGCGCGAGTCGGTGACCTGGTCGCTGTTCTTCATCTTCCTGCTGTACTTCACCGCGCCCGCCCTGGCGGTGCTGGTCAAGTACGAGATCTTCACCAACCTGGTCGGCACGCCCTTCGACCAGTTGCCCGCCTGGATCGCGAGCTGGGCCAAGGTCGACCCGGCCCTGCTCTCGGTGACGGACGTTAACAAGGACGGTCTGCTCCAGCTTGGCGAGATGAAGATCGGCGGCGACATCATCGTGCTGGCCACGGCCGAGATCGGCGGCCTGCCGTATGTGATCTCGGGCATGGTGGCGGCCGGCGGCCTGGCCGCTGCGCTGTCGACGGCGGACGGCCTGCTGCTGACCATCGCCAACGCGCTGTCGCACGACCTGTACTACAAGATGATCGATCCCAACGCCTCCACGGCGCGCCGGGTCACGCTGTCGAAGATGCTGCTGCTGGTCGTGGCCCTGGCCGCGGCCTATGTGGCGGCGCAGAAGCCGGCGGACATCCTCTTCCTGGTGTCGGCAGCCTTCTCCTTCGCGGCAGCGGCCTTCTTCCCGGCCCTGGTGCTGGGCGTGTTCTGGAAGCGGGCATCGAGCATCGGTGCCGTGCTGGGCATGGTCAGCGGCCTGGGCGTCACCTTCTACTACATGGTGATGAACCAGCCCTGGCTGCGCAAGGTGTTCGGCGTCGACAGCCCGGTGGACCTGTGGTTCGGCATCCAGCCCATCTCGGCGGGTGTCTTCGGCGTGCCGCTGGGCTTTGCCGTGATCATCCTGGTCAGCCTGGTCACCCCGGCGCCGAGCAAGGCGACGCAGGAGCTGATCGAGCACGTGCGCTATCCCAATCTGCGCGGCCAGCGCGGTTGAGGCAGCCCGTCGGAGCCTGAGGGCGGCCCCCGCGGGGGCCGCCTTCCGACCCCCGCGGTGCAGGGCATGACGCCCCCGGCCTGATGGGCCGGGGGCGTCATGCCTTGAGCGCTTATACTCGTAGGCTTTCCCCTTGCCGCACCCGGTGTTGACGCTCCGGGGCGGCTTCCCCGCCGAAGGCCCGTTTCCAGGGCACGAGGCGGACATCCACAAGGAGCTCGAATGCGTCATTACGAGATCGTCCTGCTGATCCATCCGGATCAAAGCGAGCAGGTGCCCGCCATGCTGGAGCGCTACAAGGCCAGCATCACCGCCACCGGCGGCGCGGTGCACCGTGTCGAAGACTGGGGCCGCCGCGCGCTGGCCTACCAGATCCAGAAGCTCGCGAAGGCCCACTACCTGTGCCTGAACATCGAGTGCAGCAAGGAAACCCTGGCTGAACTGGAGACCGGCTTCAAGTTCAACGACGCCGTGCTTCGTCACCTGACGGTGCACAAGAGCAAGGCCGAGACGGCGCCCTCCATCATGATGAAGGCCGTCGAGCGCGAAGAAGCCCGCAAGTCCTCGCAGGCTCCCGCCCAGCCGGAGAACGCGGCCTGACGTCCGTCCGGATGCCGCCTGCCATCGCCGACCTGCGCCACGCGTGAACCGCGTCGTGCTCACAGGCAGCCTGGCCGAACGCGGCGTCCTGCGCTACACCCCTGCCGGCCTGCCGGCCCTGGACTTGCGTCTCACGCATGCCTCCGAGGTCGTCGAAGCCGGTGCCGTGAGGAAGATCGCTTTCGAGATCCGTGCCCTCGCCCTTGGCGAGCTGGCCGGACAGGCCGCCCGACTGGCGGTCGGCGAAGCGATCGAGGTCGAGGGCTTCCTCGGCCCGGCCTTCCGCGGTGCTGGGGTGCGGCTGCATCTGACGGGCTTCCAGCCGATGTCTTCCCCCCCGATACGTTCGAAAGTTCAGGAGTAACACCATGGCCCCTCCCCGTGGCAAAGGCAAGTTCAGCAAGGACCGCAAGGGCAAGCGCAACACCCAGTCCCTGCTCTTCCGTCGCAAGCGGTTCTGCCGCTTCACCGTCGCCGGTGTCGAAGAGATCGACTACAAGGATGTCGACACCCTGCGTGACTTCATCGGCGAGAACGGCAAGATCACCCCGGCCCGCCTGACCGGCACCCGGGCGATCTACCAGCGTCAGCTCACCGTGGCCATCAAGCGCGCGCGCTTCCTGGCGCTGGTGCCCTACAGCGACCAGCACAAGGTCTGAGGAGACGCACGATGCAAGTGATCCTGCTCGACAAGATTGCCAACCTCGGCAACCTCGGTGATGTCGTCCGCGTCAAGGACGGCTATGCCCGCAACTTCCTGATCCCGACCGGCGCCGCCCGCCGCGCGACCGAATCGGCGGTCAAGGAATTCGAAGCCCGCCGCGCCGAGCTCGAGCGCGTCGCCGCCGAGAAGCTGGCCACCGCCCAGGCCCTGGGCGAGAAGCTGTCCGGCTCGACCGTCCGTATCAGCCAGAAGGCGGGCGTCGACGGCCGCCTGTTCGGCTCGGTGACCAATGCCGACATCGCCGAGGCCCTGAAGGCCGCCGGCCATGACATCGTCAAGGCCCAGGTCCGCATGCCCAACGGTCCGATCAAGACCCTGGGTGATCACGCCGTCAGCGTGGCGCCGCACACCGATGTCGTCGTCGACATCACCGTGTCGGTCTACGCCCAGGCCGACTGATCCTCGCCTCGACCCGTCGCGGCCTCCGAGCGGGGGCTGCGCCGCAAAGGCCGGCTTCATGCCGGCCTTTTTTCTTGCCGTCCGCCGGCTGGGCCCTTGTCCGACCCAGACCCCCAGCTTGTCCACAGGCTTGTCCCCAGGGCAGGCCGCAGGCTGCCCGTAAGATCTTCGGATGACCGTCTTGCTCGATCCCTCCGCCCCGCCCGATGCCGAAGTGGCTCGCCTGCGCGTCCCGCCGCACTCGATCGAGGCCGAGCAAAGCGTGCTCGGCGGCCTGCTGATCGACAACTCGGCCTGGGACCGCGCCGGCGACCTGCTGACCGACAGCGACTTCTACCGCCACGAGCATCGCCTGATCTATGCCGCCATCGGCGCGCTGGTCGGCCAGGCCAAGCCGGCCGACGTGATCACCGTGCATGAGCAACTGACCAGCCTGGGCAAGGCCGATCAGGTCGGGGGTCTGGTCTACCTCAATGCCCTGGCGCAGAGCGTGCCCAGCGCCGCCAATCTGCGGCGCTATGCGGAGATCGTCCGCGAGCGTGCGGTGCTGCGCAAGCTGGTGGCCACGAGCGACGAGATCGCCACCGCCGCCTTCAATCCGCAGGGCCGGCCGGTGGCGACCATCCTCGACGAGGCCGAGAACAAGATCCTGCGCATCGGCGAAGAGGGCAGCCGCAACCGCAATGGCTTCCAGAGCATGGACAGCCTGGTCGTGCAACTGCTCGACCGCGTGCAGGAACTGGCCGACCACGGTGCCGACGACGTGACCGGCGTGCGCACCGGCTTCTACGACCTCGACAAGATGACCGCCGGCTTGCAGCCCGGCGACATGGTCGTGCTGGCCGCGCGGCCCTCGATGGGCAAGACCGCTTTCGCGCTGAACATCGCCGAGCATGTGGCCGTTCAGGAGGGCCTGCCGGCGGTCGTCTTCTCGATGGAAATGGGCGCGGCCCAGCTTGCGCTGCGGATGGTCGGCTCGCTGGGCCGCATCGACCAGCAGCACCTGCGCACCGGCAAGCTGGCCGACCATGAATGGGGCCAGCTTTCCGAGGCCGTCGAGCGCCTGCGCAATGTCAGCCTCTTCATCGACGAGACGCCCGGCCTGAGCCCGGCCGAGCTGCGCGCCCGCGCGCGCCGCCAGGCCCGGACCTGCGGCAAGCTGGGCCTGATCGTCGTGGACTACCTGCAGCTCATGAGCGGCTCGGGCGGCAGCGAGGAGAACCGCGCCACCGAGCTGGGCGAGATCTCGCGCGGCCTCAAGTCCCTGGCCAAGGAGCTGCAATGCCCGGTGATCGCGCTCTCGCAGCTCAACCGCTCGGTCGAAAGCCGCACCGACAAGCGGCCCATGATGTCCGACCTGCGGGAATCCGGTGCCATCGAGCAAGATGCCGACGTGATCATGTTCATCTACCGCGACGAGTACTACACCAAGGACGCCTGCAAGGAGCCGGGCATCGCCGAGATCATCATCGCCAAGCAGCGGAATGGTCCGGTGGGCACGGTCAAGCTGGCCTTCATCCGGCCCCTGACCCGCTTCGAGAACCTGGCGCCGGGCTATGTCGGCGGTGTCGCCGAATGAGCGACGCACTGCCCTTGCCCTCGCAGCCGCTGCGCCGACGCCTGCTGGCCGGCGGCGGCCTGATGCTGGCCGGCCTGGCCGGCTGCTCGGCCACGGCGATCAACGAACGCGTGCCCGCCGACACCCACCGCTTTTTAGGCGCCCTGGGCTACGGCCCGCATCCGCGCCAGAAGCTCGACCTCTACTTGCCGGTCGGCCCCGTGCCGGCGGCCGGCCACCCCTGGCTGCTGTTCTTCTACGGCGGCTCCTGGAACCGCGGCGAGCGCGCCGACTACCGCTTCGTCGGCGAGGCTTTTGCCGCGGCCGGCATCGCCTGTGCGGTGGCCGACTACCGGCTCTACCCCGAGGTCCGCTACCCGGACTTCCTGCAGGACAGCGCACGCGCCTATGCCTGGCTGCGTGCCGAGGCCGGTCGCGGCCCGCTGGATCGGCGCCGCAGCTTCGTCGCCGGCCACAGCGCCGGGGCCTACAACGCGGCCATGCTGGCGCTGGACCCGCGCTGGCTGGGCGCCCAGGGCCTGCATCCGCGCGACCTGGCCGGCTGGGCCGGCCTGGCCGGGCCCTATGACTTCACGCCGATCCGCAACCGCGAGGTGCAGCCGGTCTTCCACCATCCCGAGGTGCCGCCCGATTCGCAGCCCCTGGTCCATGCCGCAGCCCTCAGCCCGCCGCGCCCGGCCTTCCTGGCCGCGCCGCTCAGTGACTGGCTGGTCCATCCGCAGCGCAACACCCAGGGCCTGGCCCGGGCGCTGCGCGCGGCCGGCGGCGCGGTGACGGAGAAGATCTACGACACCAGCACCCACATCACGCTGGCCGCCGCGCTTTCGCGGGACCTGCGCTGGATCGCGCCGGTCCATGCCGACCTGCTCGACTTCCTGCGCCAGACCCCGCCCGCCGCGGGCTGACCGGGCCTGGCCTAGACTGCGCCTGTGCGTCGACTGCTCCTCATCCTCATGCTGGTGACGGCGCCGATCCAGATGAGCTGGGCGGCGGTCGCGGCCTACTGCCTGCACGAGACCGAGGCAGCCAGTGGCGCGCACTTCGGCCACCATGCCCATGCCCACGCGCATGACGAGGCGGTCGCGGCCGATTCGGCAGAGGGCGAGACCGGCCCGGCCAACGTCGACCACGACTGCGGCCACTGCCATGCGGCCCACAGCGTCCTGCTGTCGGAGTCGCCGGCCTCGGGCCTCAGCCCCGGCATGCTGACCGTGCCGGCCTTCGAAGCGCAGCGACCGCTCCCGGTCCGCAGCCCCCGACCCGAACGCCCGCAGTGGCCCGGCCTCGCCTGATCGGCGAGGCGGCCCACACCTTCACGCGTCTCTCCCCGCGGGGCCCGGCATGCCATGGCATGCCCTCGGCCCCCGGCGACCGCCCGGTCGCTGCCCGCCGATCTCCTGCCTGCTTGTTCAAGCCTGGAGCTTCGGATGTCCCTTTCCCTTCCTGTTTTGCGATGCCAGGCATCGCGCTATTCCCGGACGCGCAAGCCCCCGACCGGCCGGCCCGCGTCCCCTCGTCGGGCCGGGCCCTGGCTGGCCCTGCTGCTGGCCCTGACTTCGGTCGCAGCCCCTGCGGCCGAGCCGGAACTCCGCCTCGACCAGGCCCTGGCCCGGGCCTGGTCGCAGCAGCCACAGGCCCGCGCCCTGGCCGCCCAGCGCGAGGCGGCCGAAGCCGACGGACGCGTCGCCCGGGCCCTGCTGCCCGAGGCGCCGCGGCTGGAGCTGGACCCGCGCCTGGACCTGCGCGGCCCCGAGCGCGGCCTGCGCGAGCTGGAGCTGGGCCTCGTCCTGCCGCTGTGGCGGCGCGGCGAGCAGGCCGCCGGCCGGGACCTGGCCGAGGCCCGGCGCCAGACCGTCGAGCGCGAGGCCGAGGCCGCCCGGCTGGCCCTGGCCGGCAGCCTGCGCATGCGCTGGTGGGCCCGCCTGCTGGCCGAGTTGGAGGCCGAACTGGCCCAGGCCCAGCTCGCGCTGGCGCAGCGCCTGGTCGAGGATGTGGACCGCCGCGTGCAGGCCGGCGAGCTCGCCCGCGCCGATGCCCACCAGGCCCGCATGGCCGAGGCCGCCGCCCGCGCGGCCGCGGCCCGGGCCGAGGGCGCGGTGCAGATCGCCCGCCAGCAGCTTGCCGCCCTGCTGGGGGCCGACGCCGGGCGGCCGCTCAAGGCCGAGCCCGAGGCCGCGCCGCCCGCCGATGCCGCCCCGACGGCCGCGGACGCGACCGCGCATCCCGCGCTGCGCCTGCTGGCCCAGCAGCTTGAGGCGGCCGAGCGCCAGCTCGCCCTGCAAGCCCGCCAGGGCCAGGGCACGCCCGAGCTGCGCCTGCTCGCCCTGCGCGAGCGCGGCGCCAGCGGCGAAGCCAGCCGCAGCGCGCTGCGCCTGGGCCTGAGCCTGCCGCTGGGCGAAAGCCCGCAGCAGGACGCCCGGCGGGCCCAGGCGCAGGCCGAGGTCGAAAGCCTGCGCGCCCAGTGGGACAGGCGCCGCAGCGAACTCGCGGCCGAGCAGGCCGAAGCCCACGCCCGCGTCCAGGCCCTGGCTGCCGAACAAGTCGCGGCCGAGCAGCGTGCCGCCCTGGCCGAGGAGACCGCCGGCTTCCTGCGCCGCGCCTTCGAGCTGGGCGAGCTGGACCTGCCCAGCCGCCTGCGCATCGAGGCCGAGGCCGCCAGCGCCCGCCGCGACACCGCCCGCCTGCGCCTGGAACAGGCTGCCGCCCGCTCCGCCTGGCGCCAGGCCCTGGGCCTGCTGCCCTGAGCAGCAGATCCAGAACCCAACCGAGCGCGCCGCCGCCCGCACACCGCCGCTCCGCGCGCCCCACTTTCCTTCGAGAACCCCCATGCCCTTCCCTTGGATCAAGCTCCTGGCCGCCGGCCCGGCCCTGCTGCTCGCACCGGCCTGGGCCGGCCCCGGCCATGAACACGGCGAGACGCCGCTGCCCGCCCTCGCCGCCGCCGGCTTGCCGCGCCAGGTGGCCGAGTCCGAGCTGTTCGAGCTGGCCGCCGAGCGCGAGGGCCGCCGCCTCACCCTCTACATCGACGATGCCGCCACCAATGCACCGCTGGCCCAGGCCGAGCTGCGGCTCACGCTGGACGAGCAGCCGCTTGCCGTCGAGCGTCTCGGCCCCGGCCTCTACCGGGCCGAGCTGCCGGCCGCGGCGTCCGGTGCCGAGCATGCCCTGGCCGTCGATGTGCGCGAGGACGATCGCATCGACATGCTCGGCCTGACGCTGGACCTGCGGCCCGCGCCACCCGACCCCGACCACGATGACCACGCGCATGCGGACCACGGCCCGGCCGGCCCGGCCACCCCCGCGTCCGGCCTGCTGCTGCCCGGCCTGGCCGTGCTGGGCGGGCTGGCCGCGCTGGCTTGGGGCATGGTGCGCACGCGTCGCGCCCGTAAGCCGGGGAGGGCGTCATGAGCGTCGCATCCCGCAGGGCCCGGGCCGCCCTTCGACCCGGGCTGATCCTGGCCGCCAGCCTGTTGCTGGCCCCCGCCTGGGCCGGCCCGGGCCACGACCATGGCGAGGCCGAGCCGGCCGCACGCCCTGCCGGCGCGCCGCAGCGCCTGGCCGACGGCCGCGTGCTGCTGCCCAAGCCGGCCCAGCGCAGCTTGCAGATCCGCACCCGGCCGCTGTTCAGCGCCGTTCATGCCCGCAGCATCGAGCTGGCCGCCCAGGTCGTGGCCGAGCCGGGCGCCACCGGCTGGGTGCAGGCCCTGCATGCCGGCCGGCTGGAGCCCGGCCCGCGCGGCCTGCCCGGTCCGGGCCAGGCCGTGCGGCGTGGCGAGCTGCTGGCCCAGGTGCAGACCAGCCTCGGCCCGCTGGAGCGGGCCGCCCAGGCCGGCCAGATCGCCGAGCTGGAAGCCACCCGGCGCCTGGCCGAAGCCCGCCTGGCCCGGCTGCGCGAACTGGCCGACACCGTGCCGCGCCGCGAGCTGGAGGCGCTGGAGCTGGAGCTGCAAGGCCTGGCCGCCCGCCTGGCCGCGCAGCGCGGCGGCCTGCAGGCCCGCGAGGCCCTGCGCGCGCCGATCGACGGCGTGATCAGCTCGGCCGCCGTCGCCAGCGGCCAGGCGGTCGCTGCGGGCGAGCGCATCTTCGAGATCATCGACCCGCGCCGCCTGCGCATCGAGGCCCTCAGCTTCGATCCGGCCCTGGCCGCGCAAGTGGCCGGCGCCCGGCTGCAACTTGGCGACCGGGTGCTGCAGCTGCGCTACCTGGGCGCGGTGCCGCAGTTGCGCGAGCAGGCCCAGCCCCTGCATTTCCAGCTCGAAGGCGAGGCGGCCGCCCCGCTGGCCCGGGGCCAGTTGCTGAAAATCCAGGTGCAGACCCGCGAGGCCGCGCCTGGCCTGGCCGTGCCCGCTTCGGCCCGGGTCCGCAACCCGGCCAACCAGGACATCGTCTGGGTCAAGACCGCGCCGGAGACCTTCGAGCCACGCCTCGTGCGTCTGGAGCCGCTCGACGGCGCGAGCCTGCGCGTTCTCCAGGGCCTGGAAGCGGGCGATCGCGTGGTGGTGCAGGGCGCAACCCTGCTCAACCAGATCCGCTGAGGAGGCCGCATGTTCACCTGGCTCCTTGAGAAAAGCCTGGGCAACCGGCTGCTGGTCGTGCTGGGCGCGCTGCTGCTGATGGCCTATGGCGCGCTGGCTTTGCGCAGCACCCCGGTCGATGTCTTCCCCGACCTGAACCAACCCACCGTCACCCTGATGACCGAGGCCGGCGGCATGGCCGCCGAGGAGGTCGAGCAGCTCATCACCCTGCCGCTCGAGAACACGCTCCGGGGCCTGCCCGGCGTGCAGTCGATCCGCTCGGTGTCCAGCGCCGGCCTGTCCTTCGTCTACCTGGCCTTCGACTGGGACAGCGAGATCTACCGCGCCCGCCAGCTCGTCGCCGAGCGCCTGGCCGCGATGGAGGCCAGCCTGCCGCCGGGCCGCGTGCCGCACATGGGGCCGGTGAGCTCGGTGATGGGCGAGATCCTGCAGATCGCGATCCCGGTCGATCCGCAGCAGCTGTCGGCCATGGCCGTGCGCGAGGTGGCCGACTGGGTGCTGCGCCCGCGCCTGCTGGCCCTGCCGGGCGTGGCCCAGGTCATTCCCATCGGCGGCGAACTGCGCCAGTTCCAGGTGCAGCCCGACCCGCAGCGCATGCGCGCGCTGGGGGTCGAGCTGGGCGCCATCCAGGCGGCGTTGCGCGGCTATGCGGCCAACACCTCGGGCGGCTTCGTCGAGCGCCAGGGGCGCGAGCTGCTGATCCGCCATCTGGCCGGCGCGCCGCGGCTGGAGGACCTGCGGCTTCTGGCCGTGTCGGCCCGCGACGGCCGCACGCTGCCCTTGCAGCAGGTCGCCGAGGTGAGCTTTGCCGCCGCACCGCGCCGGGGCGATGCCGGCTTCGGCGGCCAGCCCGCGGTCATCCTGGGTGTGCAGAAGCAGCCCGCCACCGACACCCTGGCGCTGACCCGTGCCGTCGAGCAGGCCCTGGTCGAGATGCGGCCCCTGCTGCCGGCCGGCATGGCCGCGCCGCAGGTGAGCTTTCGCCAGGCCAGCTTCATCGAGGCCTCGATCGCCACGCTGCAGGGCAAGCTGCTCGGCGCCGCCGTGGTGGTGGCCGGCGTGCTGCTCGTCTTCCTGGGCGCGCTGCGGCCGACGCTGATCGCGCTGACGGCCATCCCGGTCTCGCTGCTCGCCACCCTGCTGGTCTTCCAGGCCTTCGGCCTGTCGATCAACACCATGACCCTGGGCGGCCTGGCGATCGCGATCGGCGGCCTGGTCGACGATGCCGTGGTCGATGTCGAGAACATCCTGCGCCGCCTGCGCGAGGCGCGCCAGCGCGGCCAGCCCTTCCGCCTGCTGGCCCTGGTGCGGCAGGCCTCGCTGGAGGTGCGCTCGGGCATCGTGCTGGCCACCGTCATCCTGGTGCTGGTCTTCGTGCCGCTGTTCGCGCTGCCGGGGCTGGAGGGCCGGCTCTTCCTGCCGCTGGGCGTGGCCTTCATCGTCTCGACCCTGGCCTCGCTGCTCGTCTCGGTCACGCTCACGCCGGTGCTCAGCGCCTGGCTGCTGCCCGGCATGAAGCGCCTGGACCATGGCGAGACGCAGGGGCTGCGCCGCCTCAAGGCCGGCTACGGCCGCCTGCTGACGGCCTTGCTGAGCCACCCGCAGCGCGCCCGCGCCGCCGTGCTGGTCGGGGGGCTGGCGGTGCTGCTGGCCGGCCTGGGCGCCAGCCGCCTGCCGACCAGCTTCCTGCCGCCCTTCAACGAGGGCACGCTGCTCGTCGGCCTGCGCCTGAACCCGGGCTTGACCCTGAGCGAATCCTCGGCCCTGGCGCGGCAGGCCGAGCAACTGCTGCTGGACCTGCCCGAGGTGGTCTATGTCGGCCGGCGCAGCGGCCGGGCCGAGCTGGACGAGCATGCCGAGGGCGTGCACGTCAGCGAGCTGGATGTGGGCCTCAAGCCTGCGGCCGAGCTGGGCCGCAGCATGGACGCGATCCAGGCCGACATCCGCCGCCGGCTGGCCAGCCTGCCGGCGGCCGTGGCGGTGGGCCAGCCGATCTCGCACCGCATCGACCACATGCTCTCGGGCGTGCGCTCGCAGATCGCGATCAAGCTCTTCGGCGAGGACCTGGATGCGCTGCGCGCCGAGGCCGAGCGCCTGCGCGAGCGCCTGGCCGGCGTGCCCGGCCTGGCCGATCTGGAGGTCGAGAAGCAGGTGCTGGCGCCGCAGATCCAGGTGCGCGTCGATGCCGAGGCGGCGGCCCGCCACGGCATCTCGACCGGCACGGTGCTGGCCCAGCTCCAGACCCTGGTCGAGGGCGAGACCCTGAGCCAGCTTGCCGAGGGCCCGCGCCGCTTTGCCCTGGTGCTGCGCCTGCCCGATGCCGCCCGCGGCGTCGACGGCTTGCAGCAGGTGCTGATCGACACGCCGCAGGGCGCCGTGCCGCTGGCCCGGCTGGCCACGGTCGAGGAGGGCGACGGCCCCAACCAGATCAGCCGCGACGAGGGCCGGCGCCGCATCGTGCTGTCGGCCAGCGCCAGCGGCCGGCCGCTGTCCGAGGTGGTGGCCGAGGTCCGCGAGCGCCTGGCGGCCCAGCCCCTGCCCGCCGGCCTGTCCATCGTGCTGGGCGGCCAGTTCCAGGCGCAGGCCGAGGCGGCACGCCGCATCGGCCTGCTGGCCCTGCTTTCGCTGGGGCTGATGTTCGCCGTGCTCTACAGCCGCTACCGCTCGGCCCGGCTGTCGGCCCTGGTGATGCTGAACATCCCGCTGGCCCTGGTCGGCGCGGTGGCTGGCCTGGCGCTGGCGGGCCAGCCGCTGTCGGTGGCGGCCCTGGTCGGGCTGATCACCCTGGCCGGCATCGCGGTGCGCAACGGCATCCTCAAGCTCAGCCACTGGCTGAACCTGATGCGGCTGGAGGGCGAGGCCTTCGGCCTGCCCCTGGTGGTGCGCGGCGCGCAGGAGCGCCTGAGCCCGGTGCTGATGACCGCCCTGGTCACCGCCCTGGCGCTGGCGCCGCTGCTCTTCGAGGCCGAGCGGCCGGGCACCGAGATCCTGCATCCGGTGGCGGTGGTGATCTTCTCGGGCCTGCTCAGCGCGACCCTGCTCGACACCTTCCTGAGCCCGGCGCTGTTCTGGCTGTTCGGCCGCCGCGAGGCCGAGCGCCTGGCCGCCGGCCCGGCGGACGAAGCCCTGTAGCGCCGGGCGCAGCGGGCTTCTCGCAAGGGGCGCAAAGCTGTATAAATGAACAGTTATGCGCCCCGACCCCTTCCCCCCCGACGACGCCCCGGCCCCCTGGGCCGAGCCGCCCGCCGCGGCCTTGCCGCCGCCGACGCGCCCGCTCGCGCCCCGCAAGGGGCGCGGCACCGTGCAGCAGCCCCTGCCGCGCCACCAGGCCTGGCAGCGCGAGCCGGTCGACGACGGCTGGGGCCTGCCTGACGACGAGCCGCCGCCGGTCCGCAGGCCGCCTGAGCCGGTCGAGCCGGTCGAGCCGGCCGCGCGGGACGAGCCCGAGGCCTTGCCTGCCGACGACGCAGCCGTCGACCCAGCCGCCGACGCAGCCGTCCCGCTCCGCCCCGCCAGCCCCGTCGCGCCCGAGCCGGCGGATGCTCCCGCCGCCGAGCCCCCGGGCCCGCGCACCACCCTGCATCCGGTGCGGGTGCGGCGCATGCTGTCGAGCAACGACTCGCCCGACGTGCCCTTCAGCCTCTCGTTGAACCCCTACCGCGGCTGCGAGCATGGCTGCATCTACTGCTATGCCCGGCCCAGCCACGCCTGGCTGGACCGCTCGCCCGGTCTGGATTTCGAGACCGAGATCGAAGTCAAGACCAATGCGGTCGAGCGCCTGCGCGAGGAGCTGGCCCGGCCCGGCCACCGGCCCAGCCCGATCAACCTCGGCGCCGTGACCGACCCCTACCAGCCCGCCGAGCGCATCTGGCGCCTGAGCCGCGGCCTGCTGGAGCTGTTGGTCGAGACCGGCCATCCCTTCACCATCGTCACCAAGGGCGCGGGCAT